>JBMSWZ010000009.1:0-13339 GCA_049425105.1 Cephaloticoccus sp. | reverse complement strand
GCCAGCATCAAAACCCTTTCCTCCACCGAGCACATCCGGCTGCGCCCGGGCATGTATATCGGCCGCCTGGGCAACGGCGCGCACGCCGAGGACGGCATTTACGTCCTGCTCAAGGAAACGATCGACAACTCCATCGACGAATTCGCGATGGGCCACGGCAAGCGCATCGAGATCGAGGTTCAGGACCGCGTCGTCCGCGTGCGCGACTACGGCCGCGGCATCCCGCTCGGCAAGCTCGCCGAGTGCGTCTCGGTCATCAACACGGGCGCAAAATACGACAGCGAGACTTTCCAGAAGGCCGTCGGCCTCAACGGCGTAGGCCAGAAGGCCGTCAACGCCCTCTCGGTGGAATACACCGCCCAATCCATCCGCGACGGCCAGACAAAGGTCGTCGAGTTCGCCCAGGGCAAGCTCGTGCGCGACCACAAGGTGATGAAAAGCGAGGAGCGCAACGGCACCGTCATCTGCTTCGTCCCCGACGAGGCGCTCTTCGGCAAAGACTGGCGCTTCCGCACCGAGTATATCGAGGACATGCTGTGGAACTACGCCTTCCTCAACCGCGGCCTCACCCTCACGCTCAATGGCCGCGCCTTCCGCTCCGCCAACGGCCTCAAGGACCTGCTCGAGAAAAATCTCACCGGCGAGACGCTTTACCCGATCATCCACCTCGAGGGCGAGGACATCGAGATCGCGATGACCCACGGCGGCCACTACGGCGAGGAATACTTCACCTTCGTCAACGGCCAGCACACCACTATGGGCGGCACGCACCAGCTCGCCTTCCGCGAGGCCGTGGTCAACACCGTGCGCAATTTCTACAAGAAGGACTTCGACGCCGCGGACATCCGTCAGTCGATCGTGGCCGCCGTCGCCGTGCGCGTGCAGGAGCCCGTCTTCGAGTCGCAGACCAAGACCAAGCTCGGCTCGGCCGACATGGGCCCCGGCGGACCGTCGATCAAGGACTTCATCGGCAAGTTCGTGCAGCAGACGCTCGACGTCTACCTGCACAAGCACAAGGAGACCGCCGACATCCTCCTGGCCAAGATCCAGGAGAGCGAACGCGAGCGCAAGGACCTCGCCGGCATCCGCAAGCTCGCCAAGGACCGCGCGAAAAAAGCCTCGCTGCACAACCGCAAGCTGCGCGATTGCCGCCAGCACCTCGGCGAGCGCGGCGACCGCACGGAGGAGAGCACGCTGTTCATCGTCGAGGGTGACTCCGCCGCCGGCTCGCTCACGTCCTGCCGCGACGTGCAGACCCAGGCCGTCTTCGCCCTGAAGGGCAAGCCGCTCAACACCTACGGGCTCTCGAAGAAGGTGATCTACGAGAACGAGGAGTTCCACCTGCTGCAGTCCGCGCTGAACATCGAGGAGGGGCTCGAGGGCCTGCGCTACGGCCGGGTGGTGATCGCGACCGACGCCGACGTCGACGGCATGCACATCCGCCTCCTGCTGATCTCGTTCTTCCTGCAGTTCTTCCCCGACCTCATCGCGCGCGGCCACCTCTACATCCTCGAGACCCCGCTCTTCCGCGTGCGCAACAAGAAGCGCACGATCTACTGTTACGACGAGGGCGAGAAGCAGGCCGCCATCAAGGAGCTCGGCGCCAGCCACGAGATCACGCGCTTCAAGGGCCTCGGCGAAATCTCCGCCAACGAGTTCAAGGACTTCATCGGCGACCAGATCCGCCTCGAGCCCGTGACCCTCGCGCACCTGCACGACAGCGACGACCTCCTCTCGTTCTACATGGGCAAGAACTCCCCCGACCGCCAGGAGTTCATCATCGAAAACCTCCGCATCGAAAAGGACCTCATCGAGGCATGATGCCGGTTCTCACGCAGAGTCGCAGAGACACATAGATGGAAGCCATCAATACCCTTTCCGGCCAGATTGTGGATGCGGCGATGCACGTGCACATGCGCCTGGGCCCGGGATTGTTGGAGTCGGTCTATGAACGCGTGCTGGCTTATGAACTGAAGAAGCGCGGCCTGAAGGTCGCGCGGCAGGTGCCGATCCCGTTGCAGTATGAAGACCTCCGCTTCGAAGAGGGCTTTCGCGCCGATCTGATCGTCAACGACACCGTCCTCGTCGAATTGAAGTCCGTCGAGACATTGGCTCCCGTGCACGGCAAGCAAGTGCTGACCTACCTCAAACTCACCAATCTTCGTCTCGGACTCTTGATCAATTTCGGTGCGCCCCTCCTCAAAGACGGCATCAAACGCATCGCCCACAATCTTCAACCCCTTCTCTGCGCCTCCGCGTCTCTGCGTGAGGCCAATCCTCCTTTCTCCCGTTAATGGCCAAGAAGAAATCTTCCAAGAAACCCTCCGACCAATCCGAGCTCAGCTTTGACGCCGCGCAGGCGGACGAGACGCCGGTCAACCTGCCGGCGAAGACGCCCGCGCCCGAACCTGACGAGCCCGTGGCCGGCGAGGCGACCGCGGAGGCCAAGCCCGGCACTGCGCCGCTGGCGCAGCACTACCGCAGCTGGTTCCTCGACTACGCGAGCTACGTCATCCTCGACCGCGCCGTGCCGCACCTCGACGACGGCCTCAAGCCCGTGCAGCGCCGCGTGCTGCACACGCTCTGGGAAATGGACGACGGCCGCTTCCACAAGGTCGCCAACGTCGTGGGCGCCACCATGCGCTTTCCCCCGCACGGCGACGCCTCCATTGGCGCCGCACTGGTCTCGATCGCGCAGCGCGGCTGGCTGATCGAGCCGCAGGGCAACTTCGGCAACACGCTCACCGGCGACGACGCGGCCGCCTCGCGTTACATCGAGGCCCGCCTCACCCCGTTTGCCCGCGAGGTGCTCTTCAACCCCAAGACCACGAACTGGCAGCTCAGCTACGACGGCCGGGCCAAGGAGCCCGTGACGCTCCCGGCCAAGTTTCCGATCACGCTGCTCGAGGGTGCCGAGGGCATCGCCGTCGGCCTCGCCACCAAGATCCTGCCGCACAATTTCAACGACCTCTGCCGCGCGGCGATCAATCACCTGCAGGGGAAGACCTTCCGCATCTACCCGGATTTCCCCACCGGCGGCATTGCCGACTTCTCGGAATACAACGACGGCGAACGCGGCGGCCGGGTGAAGGTCCGCGCCAAGATCGAGGCCCGCAGCAAATACCTGCTCGCCATCACCGAGCTGCCCTACGGCACGAACACCGTCTCGCTGATCGAGTCGATCATCGCGGCCAACGCCAAGGGCAAGCTGAAGATCAAGCACGTCGACGACAACACCGCCGACCAGGTCGAGATCCTCGTGCACCTGCCCCCCGGCAGCGATCCCGACCAGGTCATCCAGCAGCTTTACGTCTTCACCAACTGCCAGAACAGCATCTCGCCCGCGGCCTGCGTCATCGCGAACGACAAGCCGAACTTCCTCGGCGTGCGTGAAATCCTCCGGCGCAGCGTCGACCACACCGTCGAGCTCCTCAAGCAGGAGCTGGAGATCAAGCTCGGCGAGCTCGAGCAGCAGTGGCACTGGGATTCGCTGGAGCGCATCTTCATCGAGGAGCGCGTCTACCGCCGGATCGAGAAGTCCAAGACCTGGGAAAGCGTGCTGGCCGAGATCCGCGAGGGCCTCGCGCCGTTCCTCAAGGACCTGCGCCGCGAGGTGACAGAGGACGATATCGTCCGCCTCACCGAAATCCGCATCAAGCGCATCTCCGCCTACAACCGCCACCAGGCCGACGAGCGCCTCAAGAAGATCGAGGAGGAGATCAAGCAGGTGAAGCACGACCTCAAGCACCTCGTGCCCTACGCGATCAAGTGGTTCGAAAACCTCCAGGAGAAGTTCGGCAAGCGCGTGAAGCGCCGCACCAGCTACGACGAGTTGGAGGAGATCAAGGCCGCGGACGTCATCGCCGCCAACCAGCGCCTCTACGTCAACCGCGAGGAAGGGTTCATCGGCCTCAACTGGCGCCAGCACGAGTTCATCAAGGAGTGCACCATCCTCGACAGCGTGCTCTGCCTCATGCGCGACGGCTCGCTCAAGGTCTCCAAGGTCGGCGACAAGGTCTTCATGGGCCGCCACATCATCCACATCGACCTCTGGCCGAAGGACGGCGAAACCAACTTCTACTCCATGATCTACCAGGACAAGGCCACGGGAAAAGCCTTCGCCAAGCGCTTCCAGATCGGCGGCCTGTCCCGCGACAAGCTCTACCCCTTGGTTAAGAGTGAGGGCTCTACGGTCGTTTGGCTCGACGTCAGCCCCGACGAGAAGTCCATGCCCAAGAGCGTCCACGTCTCCCTCGACGGCCGCTCCGGCGCCCGCGTCCGCGAACTCGACTTCGACCTCAGCGGCATCCCGATCTCCACACGCACCGCCAAGGGCGTCACCGTCACCAAGTGGACGATCAAGGCGGTGAAGCCGAATGACGTGAGCCTGAAGTAGGGATTGGCCTCACGCAGAGGCGCAAAGTCACAGAGGGAAACTTCTACCTACAAAATCTCGTCGCTCTTACTGAGGTTGTGAGCCGCGCAAAGCAGCTGTATGTTCTGAACGTCTGTTGATGATCCGCCTTTGGACCAAGGGATGATGTGGTCGAAATGAAGGTTCGCTATTGAACCGCATTGAGCACATCGGGCGTTATCGCGCTTCCAGACTTCACGTTTCACCGCTGTCGGAATCATTCGCCCAGGATTTGGGTGAGTAGGAACGGGTTGAGAATCGTCCTCTTCTCCGGCAACCGCCGTTAGCTTGAATTTAAACACCTTGCGGCGCTCAGATTGCTCGATCCAAGTGTCCTCGAGGTTGAGACCCCGTTATAGGACCAAATGCCGTCTTTGATTTTCTCGTAAACGCGCACTCGTTCAGGAGGTTGTTGCTTCGACTTGTAGCCTAGGGCGGCCTGTTTGAATTTTCCGTTTTCGGTGAGTTTGCCGGTTTTAGTGAACTCCGGTTGATCGACTAACTCTGGATACTTACAGGTAGCTGTCTTGTTTTCGTTATGTCCTTCGTAAATGAGCACTCTGCCTTCATCTTCTACTCGGTTAGCATAGGGTGCATTAGGACAGACCGACATCAGGATTACTGAGTGTTTTCCGTGTAGGCGGAAATTCATCCCCCGTTGCAGGCTAGTGCCTTCTTTGAGACACATTTCGTGATAGGAAATGATGTCGTTAGCCATTGCTGTCAGCGTTCCAGTTCTAACAGCCAGGTGACCGACACACCTAGCGCTGTGGCCAAGGCCTTTACCTCAAAGTCTGACACGTAGCGCCTACCACTTTCGATTTTGGCGATACCGGCGCGATCTATGGTGACTCCTTGGGCGGCAAGCTTTCCCGACAACCTATCCTGTGAGAGCTTTGGCGTGGTTTGTAGGCGGGCCTTCTTAACTCTTTTCCCAACAAGATTATTGTTCTGTTTTGGAACGCCCACGCGACGACGATATCAGGTCTTTCTTTGTAAAGGGTTCTAAAATGGAACAGCATGTGGGAGTGAGAAAGACTCAGCAGCCGATCCGTTCTGCTTACGCCATCTTCATGCCCACGCTTTGCCAGGGCGACGTGCCCTGTTGGTATGACGGTGATACTGGTCCTCCCACTGTTTATGAGTCGGAGTTAGCGGCGCAGCGCGAGATCGCTGATCACCACTTAACGCTTATCCGAGAGTTTCTTGACGCGGAACGTGGCTACCAAGATGCGATTGAGGTGACGGACTATCTATTGCCCGTAGATGTCTGGCCCGATGGCAGTATCTCAACTGAAGATGGTCGCAGCTTCAGCAAACGGGAGTGAGTGATGCTTTCGCATCCCCTGCGCCTCCGCGTCTCTGCGTGAGTCCTTAATCCCTTACGGGCTCCGGGTGTCCTCGGCGTCGAGATACACGCCGACGTAGGGGTGCATGTCGATGGGGTTGCCATACCCGCCTTTGACGGAGGGGAGGCGGAGGGTGTGGCGGTTGTAGAAATAGCGGGGGGCGATGGGGGCTTCGGCGGCGAGGATCTCCTCGCAGCGGGCGTAGAGGGCGTAGCGGCGGGCCTCGTCGGCGGTGGTGGTGGCCTCGGCGATGAGGCGGTCGTATTCCGGGTTGCCCCAGCCGGTCTCGTTGTTGCCGTTGCCGGTGGTCATGATGTCGAGGAAGGTGCTGGGGTCGACGTAGTCGCCGACCCAGGCCATGCGGGCGATGTCGTAGTGGCCGGAGCGCATGGTGTCGGACCAGACTTTGCCCTCCTGGTTGACGAGCGTGATGCTGATGCCGAGCTCACGGCGCCACATCTGCTGCAGCGCCTCGGCGATCTTCCGGTGGCTTTCGTTGGTGTTGTAGAGAAATTCGAGATTCGGAAAGCCCTTGCCCTCGGGATAACCGGCCTCGGCCAGGAGCCGGCGCGCGAGTTCGGGATCGTAGGTGAAGCCACCCGGGGGATCGAAACTGGCGATGCCGGGCGGGGTCAGGCGGTCGGCGGGGGGCTGGCCGCCAAGGGCGACGCGCTCGACCATCTCGACGCGATTAATGCTGGAGGCGAGGGCACGGCGCACGCGGACGTCGTCGAGCGGTTTATGGAGCGTGTTGAACCGGAAGAAATACGTCGCGAGCATCGGCGCCTGGTGCAGGAACACCGCGAGGCGCGGGTCGTCGCGGTAGATGGCGATCTTGTCGATCGGCATCTGCGCGGTGACATGCAGCTGGCCGGTGCGGAACATCGCCTCCTCGGTGCTGTTGGCCTCGATGGGGTAGAACTCGATGGCGTTGAGGCGGACTTCGTCGCGGTTCCAGTAGGTCGGCGATTTCGTCACGCGCACGACTTGGTTAGGTTTCCACTGGTCGAGCACGAAGGGCCCGTTGCCCACGTAATTGCCCAGGCGGGTCCAGTGCGAGCCGCGCTGGTCGATGCGGCCGAATTTTTCAATCGTGGCCTGGTGCACGGGGAACCAGATCGTGTGGCAAAGCAGCTTGGGCAGGTAGGGGATGGGGTGGCTGAGGCGCAGGACGAGCGTGTGGGCGTCGATGGCTTTCACGCCGACCTCGGCGAAATCCGTGACCGTGCCCTCGTAGAACTCCCGGCCGTTCTCCAACGCGAAGAGCATGGTGGTGTATTCCGCGCCGAGCCCCGGGCTGAGGTTGCGGCGGTAGGAATAGACGAAGTCCTGTGCGGTGAGCGGCTCGCCGTTGGACCACTTGGCCTCGGGCCGCAGGTGAAAGGTCCAGGTCAGGCTGTCGGGCGAGGCTTCCCAGTGCGAAGCGGTGGCCGGGACGGGGAGGGAGG
Organism: Cephaloticoccus sp.; assembly: GCA_049425105.1. Taxonomy (GTDB): domain Bacteria; phylum Verrucomicrobiota; class Verrucomicrobiia; order Opitutales; family Opitutaceae; genus Cephaloticoccus. The sequence continues at coordinate 6,128 of JBMSWZ010000009.1, read as the reverse complement.
TCTTGGCGTCGTAAGTGCAGAGCCCTTCCATCAGCGCGATGACAATGTTGGCGGTCTGCTGGCTGTCCGGGTAGGCCGGGTCGAGATCGTTGGGCTCGGACAGGTTGCCGATGAGGAGGGTCTGCGTGCGATTGCCGGCGGTGACGGCGCTCTCGCGCTTTGAGCAGGCGGCCAGCCCGAGGAGGGCGGCGGCGGCAAGGACGGCGACGACGCGCCGGGAGAGTGAACTCATGGGCTCAACAAAGCAGAAAAGGGGCGGGGCACAATCGCGCAGCGCGGGGCGGGGGAGTCTCACGCAGAGACGCGGAGACGCTGAGGTGGGTTGATTCTGAAGCCAGGAAACCAGGAAGGACGGAGATCGTGGGTTTCTGAGTTTTGAATTCGGAAACCACGAAGATGGAACGAGTAGTCCACACCAAGATCACTCCTCGGCCGATCCGCTCTCCTTGTTGGGGCCGCGGCGCCCTCGCCGCGGTTTCCGATCTTCCTGGCTTCTTGGTTTCTGAATTTCCCTTCCGCGGCGGGGGCGCCGCGGCTCCATGTGGGGCTAGCCGGCGAGGATCTTTTCGACGGCGGCGTCCTCGGCGGGGGTGAGCGGGGGGAGTTGGACGCCGGCGTGGATGTCGTCGAGCTGGCTGACTTTGCTGGCGCCGATGAGCACGGTGGTGATCTCGGGGCGGCGGAGCATCCACAGGATGGCGAACTGGGCGAGGGTGGCGCCGCGGGCCTGGGCGAGCTCGTTGAGCGCGCGGACTTTCTTCAACACGGCGGGCGTGACGTTGTCGGTCTTGAGGAAGCCGCTGGGCTTGGCGGCGCGCGAGTCGGCGGGGATGCCGTCGAGGTAGCGGTTCGTCAGCAGGCCCTGCGCGAGCGGGGAGAAGGGGATGCAGCCGGCGCCGACGTCGCTGAGCGCGGGCAGGAGCTCGGGCTCCACCCAGCGGTTGAACATGTTGTAAAGCGGCTGGTGGATGAGCAGCGGCACGCCGAGGTCGCGGAGAATCGCGGCGGCCTCGCGGGTGCGGGCGGCATCGTAGTTGGAGATGCCGGCGTAGAGGGCCTTGCCGCTGCGCACGGCGGAGGCGAGTGCGCCCATGGTTTCCTCGAGCGGCGTCTCCGGATCGGGCCGGTGGTGATAGAAGATATCCACGTAGTCCGTGCCCATGCGCCGGAGGCTCTGCTCCAGCGAAGTGAGCAGGTATTTGCGCGAACCCCAATCACCGTAAGGGCCGGCCCACATGCCGTAGCCGGCCTTGGTGGAGACGACGAGTTCGTCGCGCAGGGTGGCGAAATCCTGCTTCAGGATCTTGCTGAAGTTTTCCTCGGCCGAGCCGGGCGGCGGGCCGTAGTTGTTGGCGAGGTCGAAGTGCGTGATGCCGAGGTCGAACGCGTGGCGCAGCAGCGCGCGCTGGTTCTCCAGTGGGTCCACGCCGCCGAAGTTGTGCCAGAGGCCGAGGGAGACGAGGGGCAGCTTGAGGCCGCTGCGACCGCAGCGATGGTAGGCGATGCGCTGGTAGCGATCCGGGGCAGGGAGGTAAGGCATGACGTCATCACGCACCTTCGCCGCGGAAACCTCAACCCGTTCCTGCGTCATTCCGACTGTTCTTGATTCGGGTGTAGGGCGGGGATTCCAATCCCCGCCTCGTTAGAGGACCATTAAAGGAAGGCGGGGATCCTCCGTCGCCGAGCCTATGGAGGACGCGTCGGAGTCCCCGCCCTACACCAAGACATCCGCGGAAAGGTGCCCTCGTTGCCCCATCTAATCCCGTTGCAGTCGCGGCGCGGGGCTGCACATTGGCGGGCATGAAAATGTCCCGAGTCCTGACGGTGTTGGCCGTGTCTTGCCTGTTGCTCGTTCCCCTGCGCGCGCTGGAGCCGCCGAATCTGACCGTGGCGAAGGAGGCCGTGATCCGCTATGCGGAATCCGGCGACTACGAGCGCGACCTCGCCGAGGTGGTGGGTTACGCCCAAGACTGGATGGTGGCGCGGGTCGAGCGGCGCGCGGAGGGCGAGAAGCTCGCGCTGGTGCTCGACATCGACGAGACCGCACTCTCAAACCTCGCCCACATGCGCGAGATGGATTTTGGCTATGTGCCCGAGCATTGGGACGTATGGGTGGCCAACGATATTGCGCCGCCGATCGCGCCGGTGCTGCAGCTGTTTCGCCTGGCGCGCGCGCACGATGTGGCGGTGTTCTTCATCACCGGCCGGCGCGAGAAGGACCGGCCCGGCACGGAGCGAAACCTGCAGGCGGTGGGCTACGGGGATTATGCCGGGCTGTTCTTGAAACCGGATGCGTCCGAGAAAACCACCCAGGCCTTCAAGACCGACCAGCGCCGCAAGTTGGAAATGGCGGGATGGAAGATCGTCGCCAACCTCGGTGTTCAGCGCAGCGATCTCGCCGGCGGTGCCGCGGAGCGCTTCTACAAGCTGCCGAATCCGTATTACCTGATCAAATGACGCGAATTTGAAGCGACAGCGCGGGCGCGGGCTGGCATCACGGCCCGCTCATGAGTTTTTTCCGGATTCTTGGTCTCGCTTCGTTGGGTAGTGCCGCGGCGCTGGCGCAGACCGTGCAGTTGGAGCCGGTCGAAGTGCTGGCCATGCCGATCGTGGCGGACACGTCGATCGATGACTGGGCCGGCCGCACCACGACGGTGGGGCGGGACCAAATCGATGCGCTCAATGCGCAGGACCTGGCGTCGGCGCTGCGACGCACACCGGGGGTGGCGATCACGCGTTACAATCCCGTGGGGTCCTTCGGCGGTGGCGAGGGCGGGGCGATCTTGATCCGCGGTCTGGGTTCCAGCCGCCCGGGCGGTGAAGTGGTCACGCTCGTCGACGGTGTGCCGAACTACAACGCGGTGTTCAATCACCCCTTGCTCGACCTCATGTCGATCGATGCGGCCGCCGGCATTGAAGTCGCGCACCGCGCGAGCCCGGTCGCAGCGGGCAACCTGTTTGCCTCGGTCAACCTCGTGCCGCCGCGCGCCGAGGGCAGCGGGGCCTCCGCCGAGGCGAGCGGGCAGGCGGGCAGCTTTGGCGCATGGAGCGAGCGGCTGGCGGCGGGCTATGCCGACGCGGCGCTGAATGTTTACGTGGGCCAGAGTCACCGCGAAGCCGACGGCCACCGGCCGGATGCGGATGGCGAACTCAACAACCTATTGCTCCACGCCGGCTGGCAACCGGCGGCGGGCTGGGAAGTGCGCTACCTGCTCAATCGCACCGACAATGCCGCGACGGATCCCGGTCCCGCCGCGGGCTCGGGTTTGCCTCCCACGCGCGGGGACCGCTACCTCACGGAGAACTGGCTGCAGGCGCTTACGATCTCGGGGACCGGCGAGCGCGCGACCGGACACCTCAAGGCGTATCACAACCAAGGTGACGCGACTTGGCTCCGGCGCACGACCTCGAACAACGCCGACAGCCTCAACACCTTCACCCTCGCGGGCCTGCGGTGGCGCGAAAGCCTGACGCTGGGCGCGGGCGAATTCGTGATCGGCGCGGACTACGACACCATGCGCGGCCGCTCGGTGTCGGTGCCGCCGGGCGCGGCGCCGACGGTGACGTTTGGCCCCGAAGAGTTCGCGCTGTTTTCGCTCTACGCCGGTTGGAACCGGACCTGGACCGTGGACGAGTGGAGTTTCACGCCATCGGTCGGTGCGCGCGCCTACGACCATGACGAGTTTGGCAGCGAGACCGGAGCCGAGGTCGGCTTTGTGGTGCGCCGCGGCGCGATGCAGTGGCACGCGGCGGCAAACCGCGCGGTCAAGTTTCCCGGACTCGATGTGGCGGCATTCTCGGTCGTGGCGATTCCCGCGCTCGGTCAAACCTGGCGCGACTTGGGGCCGGAGATTTTGGACCAATACGAACTCGGCTGGCGTGGCGAGCTTGGGGTGGACGCGGCGTTGGAGCTGACGCTGTTTCGCAACGAAGGTCGCGACCGGTATGTCTTTGTGCCGCCGCCCCCGCCGCCGTTTCGCTACGTGAACTTGGAGACGTTTCGCACGGAAGGCGCGGAGCTGGCGCTGACGTGGCGGCCGGTGGCGAACGTGTCCCTGTTTGGCGCCGTGTCGGCGTTGCGCACGCCGCCGGCTGATTTGCCTTACGCGCCGGAGTGGACGATCGCGACGGGTATGACGTGGCGGCTGGGCGGCGGGTGGAAGTTGAATGTCGACGGCAGCTATGTGTCCGCGCAATCGGCGGCAGCGCAGGCCCGCGCCAACGGAGCGCCGAACCTGGAACAAGTGGGGGCCTACGCTTTGCTCAATGCGCGGCTGGCATGGGCATTCGCGCGCGGGGAAGTGTTCGTGGCGGGCGAGAACCTGCTCGACCGCGATTACCGCTATCGACCGGGCTACCCGATGCCCGGGAGTGGCGGCTCGGTGGGCGTGAGGGTGAAGTTCTGAGGGGGGCGCGCCTCCCGCGGACGCGGGATCAACGCGCGAATTCGGAAAGGCCGGCGGGACGCCGGCGCTCCCGGGGACAATCCGGTTCAGAATGTAGGGCGGGGTAAGATGGCTTGAAGGTGGGCGTACCGGTCCCACAGCGCGCAGCTGCGGGAGGAATACGAATACTCAAACTGCGCCCCGCGGGACCGGGGCGCCCACCTTTCGGATCGACGCGGGGCGCGCTCACCGAGGGCACAAAAAAAGCCACGCGGGGCGCGCGTGGCTGGGGAGGAAGAGGAGGCGGTGGCCGCGCTTACTTCGTCGGCTGCTGGCCTTGGATCTCGTTGAGCCGGCCTTCGATCGCCGCCATCTGGTCGATGAGCTCCTGGGCGACCTTGTCCTTGTCGCGCTTGTCGACGATGTTGAAGTGCGCGACGTCCTTGACGATGTTGGCGGGCAGGGTGAGGAGGCGGGTGATGAGGCCCTGATCCTTTTGCGAGCTGAGGTAGAGCGCGGTGAGCTCGTGCGAGAGCTTCAGCGCATCCTGCGCGGCGGCCTGCGTGGCCATGAGGTTGTTGTTCAGCTGCTGGTTCTTCGCGAGTTCGGAGGTGAGCACGATGCCGACCTGGTCGGTGATGCGCTGGCTGTAGGCCTCGATCGACTCGCGGGTCAGGTTGTGATCTCGGGACATCTCGGCGAGGATCGGGGAAATCTTTTCCGCCATGCGCGACGAGACTTTCTCGATCTGCTCGTTCTGCATCTGCTCGGCTTCCTCCGGCGTGGAGGGCAGGGGATTGTAGGGCTGCACGCGGCGGGCGATCGCCTCGGCGAGGGCCTCGACCTTCTCCTGATTGAGCTTGGCGATTTCCTCATCGGTCATGAACACGTCGGCCTGGCGCTTGGAGATGGCGTCCTTGAGGAGCTGGTCCATGGCGGCGATCTGGCGGCGGTTGTCCTCGGCCGCGACCTTCAGCGCGTCGTTCTGCTCGCGCAGCGGGGCGAGTTCCTGTTGCTGGCTGGCGGATATGTTGGCCAGGGTCTGGAGGTGGATCCAATAGGCGGCGCCGACGATGATGATGGCGGTCAGCAGGATGGTGGGGAATTGGTCTTTCAGTTTTTGCCACATGGTAAGAATGGGTTGGAGGGGCGGTCGTTCTAGGATGTAGGGAAATGGACCGGGAATTGCAATGTCGCGCTGAGCCGGGGGTTTACGGTTGTTTTTCGATGCGGTTGCCGCAGCTTGGCCGGCGTGAGTCTCAACCGCAGCGAGCAGATGATTTTCGACTACCTCCAGGGCAACCCGGACGAGAGACACTTCTGGCAGGACAAGGTTCGCACGACGGCGAAATCCGAACGGGATGAACACGAGGCGGCGCGGCGGCTGGAGAGCGAGCTGTGGGGCTACTATGTCGAGCGCAGCGCGGTGGTTTCACCCTTCCGGGAAGTGGCCGGCCGCGAGGGCCTCCCGCGCACCAGCATGCGCAACCTCGCCGAGCTGCTGTTGCGCCTCTGGACGGAGCCGCGCCCAAAACCCCGGCTCCAGACCCCGGTCGGCTAAAAAAATCAGCCGGAAAACCCTGCCCGGGAGCAGGATGTAATTTTGACAGCTTGAGGGCTTGAAAAACCCGCGCAAAGGACGACCTTAGCCGTCCCTCCCGGCCGCCCTGTCACTTGCATTGCCATGCGGTTTACGTGACGGCGGGAGAAAAATCGGGCGGATCGCTTAGGGGTAAGCGATCC
>JBMSWZ010000008.1:0-13568 GCA_049425105.1 Cephaloticoccus sp. | reverse complement strand
GCCGGCCGCCGAGACGCGCGGTCTCCACCTGGGCGGCGAGCTCGTCGACGGCGTTGAGGTTGCGTTCGTGCGTGAGGCGGGCGCGGTCATAGGTCTCGGCGGAGTTTACGCCCGAGGCATGCAATTGTTCCTGGCGCGCAAGTTCGAGGCGCGAGAGCTCCGCGGCGGCGCGGGCTTGCTCGAGGCGGGAGGTGAGGGCGGCGAGTTCGCTGGGTCGCAGTCCTTGTTGCAAATCGGCGACGCGGGCCCGGGCGGCGGCGGCGCGGCTGGCGGCCTCGCGTTGCGCGGCCTGCTCGGCGGCGCTCTCCAAGGTGAACAACGGTGCGCCGGCCTCGACGCGGTCGCCGCGGGTGACCGCGAGGGCCTCCAGCTGGCCGGGCACGGGGGCGGCAACGTAGACGTATTCCGCCTCGAGGTAGCCCTGCCAGTGGACGGCGGGGGCGGGGCGGCAGGCACTCGTGGCCAACGCGAGCAGGCCGCACGCGGCCAGCGCGAGATCAATTCGGGAAGTTTTTCTCATAGTCCTTGGCTCCGGCGGGGGTGAGGAGACCGCCGAAGAACAGCTGGATGGCGCGCTCGGAGGCCTCGGAAGGGGAAAGGTGCAGGCGGCGCAACGTGTCGCCGCGCATGATGCCCTGCATGGCGTGCATGTAGAATTCGCCGGCGAAGACCGGGCTGACGTCGTCCCGGATCGCGCCGGTGGCCTGGCCCTCCTCGATGAACCGGCCGAACACGTGGGTGATCGTTTCGCCGCGCACGTGCTCGAGGTGCCGGTAGGCCAACGGGGCGTTGCGGGCGATGTCCTGGAGCACCTCGGGCCGCAGTTTGCCGAGACGCTCGGCAAGGGTGAGGGTGAGCCCGCGGAGCTTTTCGGCGAAGCTCACGCCGCGTTGCGCGAGCAGGGTGTCAGCCTCGGCGCGCATTCCCGCACCGAAGTCGCTGATCGCGGCGCGCAACATCGCGTCCTTGCCGCGGAAGTGCTGGTAAAGCGTGCGCTTGCTCATCGCGAGCTCCGCGGCGAGGGCATCCATTGTAAACCCGCTGTAGCCCAGACCGAGCAGGAGTCCGCGGGCCTGTTCAAGGATGCGGACGGTGGGCGAGGGGACGGGGGGTGGGACGGTGGAGGCGGCCATAAACTAAGAAAACTAATAACGTATTTTTAGTTTTATTGTCAAGGCGGATGTGACAGTTCCCGGGCGGCGTGGTGCGGGATTGCGTGCGGGAGGGGTGCGCGTAGCGTGCGAGGATGCCCGAAGCCACCGTCGACGTGAGAGCCGAGATCATTGCCCTGTTGCGGGCCCGTGATGCGGTCGGGTTGAGGCAGAAACTCTCCCGGTGGTTGCCGGCGGACCTGGCGCCAAACATCGCGGAATTGCCGGTGGAACGTCTCGCGCAGCTGTTTCGCATGACCTCGCGGGAACTCGCGGCCGCGACTTTCCCCTACCTTGAACTCGAGGCGCAGCACCGGTTGCTGAAGCTGATGACGCCGGAGCAGTCGGCGGCGCTGCTCAACGCCCTGCCGCCGGACGATCGCACGGCCTTCCTCGACGACCTGCCGCTCGAGCACGCGATGCAGCTTCTTTCCCTCCTCAATCCCGAGGAACGCCAGGTCGCGCAGTCCCTGCTCGCTTATCCGGAACACAGCGTCGGCCGGATGATGACGCTTGATTTCGTCGCGGTGCGGCCCGAATGGACGGTGCGGGAGGCGCTGGATTACATCCGGCAGAACGGCTACGACCGGGAGACGCTCAACGTCGTCTACGTGGTCGACGACCACGGCCGGCTGATCGACGACGTGCGCGTGCGTCGGTTTCTCCTCGGATCGCCGGACCGCCCGGTGCGCGAACTGATGGACGGCAACTACGCCGCCCTCTCGCCCAATGACGACCGGGAAACCGCGCTCGAGGTTTTTCGCCAGTTCGACCGCGTGGCCCTGCCGGTGGTCGGCGACGGCAAGAAACTCATCGGCATCGTGACCGTCGACGACATGCTCGACGTCGCCGACGAAGAGGCCACGGAGGACATCCAAAAGCTTGGTGGTTCGGAGGCTTTCGACGAGCCCTACACGACCACGCCGCTCCACCACATGATCCGCAAGCGCGCGACCTGGCTGGTGGTGCTGCTGCTGGGTGAGATGTTGACGGCGACGGCTATGGCCTTCTTCAAGGAGGAGATCGCGAAAGCGGTGGTGCTGACGCTGTTCATTCCCCTCGTGATCAGCGCGGGCGGCAACGCCGGCTCCCAGGCGGCGACGCTGGTGATCCGCGCGCTGGCGCTGGGCGAGTTCAAGCTGCGCGAATGGTGGAAGGTCATGCGGCGCGAGTTGGTGGCCGGTGCGGCGCTGGGCTTGATCCTCGGGCTCATCGGCTTCCTGCGCATTGCGCTGTGGTCAATGGTCTCGCCGGTTTACGGCGAGCACGCCGTGCGCGTGGGCATCACGGTGGGGTGCGCCCTCGCGGGCATCGTGCTCTGGGGCTCGCTGGTGGGGTCGATGTTCCCCCTCATCCTCAAACGCCTCGGCCTCGACCCGGCGACGTCGAGCGCGCCCTTTGTGGCGACGCTGGTCGACGTGACGGGCCTCATCATCTATTTCAGCGTGGCGTTCGTGGTTTTGCGGGGCACGTTGCTCTGAAATCGGGCGCGGGCGGACATTTTTTCAGAAAAAACGTGTATTCGCCGGCCCGCTTTTTAAGTTGGCCCGGGTCATGTCCGAACCCCCGCCTACCACCGCCGCGGCGGTTCCCTCCAACGGGGAACTGATCCGGCGGCTGTTGGGACTGGCGTGGCGCTACCGGCTGCAATGTATCTGGGTGATTCTCATCCAGCTGGTGCTGCTGACCATGGGTATCCTCGGCCTCAGTTTCACCGGCGTGGGCATCGACTACATCCGCCACGTCATCACGCCGGCGAATGCCGACGGCACCGTGGCGGTGCCCGCGCCGCATCTGAAACTCGGCCTGGAACTGCCGCTGCACTGGGAACCGATGCAGGTGCTTGGGCTGCTGGCGGGCCTGATCCTTGGCCTGGCCGTCTGCCGCGCGATTTTGAACTACACCTACGCGGTGGCGGTGAACATCCTCGTGCACGAGAAGCTGGTGCTCGATCTGCGCAGCGAGGTCTACGACAAGCTCCAGCGGCTGAGCTTTCGCTTTTTCGACGCCAACACCACGGGTTCGATCATCACCCGCGTGACCAGTGACGTCGGCGCGGTGCGCATTTTTGTGGACCAGGTGCTGATCCAGGTGGTGATCATGGTCGTGTCGCTGACGGTTTATCTGGTCTACATGATCAACCTGAGCCCGGGCCTCACCCTCGCCTGCCTGGCGACGACGCCCGTGCTCTGGGTCATGTCGATGGTGTTCTCCCGGCGCATCCAGCCGGAATACGCGCAGAACCGCACGCTGGTGGAAAAGATGGTGCAGACCCTCGCGGAAAGCATCCAGGGCATGGCCGTGACCAAGGGCTTTGGCCGCGAACCGGAAGACAAGGCGCGGTTCGACGCGGCCAACGATGCCGTGCTCACCCAACAGCATTCGATTTTCAATCGCGTCAGCTTGTTCACGCCCGCCGTCGGCATGCTTACCCGCATCAACACCCTGGTCCTGCTCGGCTACGGCGGCTGGCTCGTGATCAACGGCCAGCTCCCGCTCGGCGCCGGCCTGGTGGTGTTCGCCGGCCTGCTCGAACAGTTCTCCGGCCAGGTCAACAGCGTGGCCAACTTGGTGAACACGGTGCAGCAGTCGCTGATCGGCGCGCGCCGCATGTTTGAGATCATCGACGCCCCGATCGAGGTGCAGAACAGCCCGCAGGCGCTGCGGGTGGAACGCCTCAAGGGGGCGGTGCAGTTCGACAATGTCTCCTTCTCCTACAGCGGCATCACGCCGGTGCTGAAGGACGTCAACCTGACAGTCGAGCCCGGCAAATGCGTCGCCATTCTCGGCGCGACCGGCGCCGGCAAGAGCGTGCTCATGAGCCTGATCCCGCGCTTCTACGATCCGGTGCGGGGCAGCGTGCTCATCGACGGCATCGATGCGCGCAGGCTGCACGTCGACGACCTGCGCCGCAACATCGGCCTCGTTTTCCAGGAAAGCTTTCTCTTTTCCAACACCGTGGCCGCCAACATCGCGTTCGGCCACCCCGACGCCACGATGGACCAGGTGGTGAAGGCGGCGAAGATCGCCGCGGCGCACGACTTCATCATGCAGCTGCCTCAGGGCTACGAGACGGTCCTGGGCGAAAGTGGCAACAGCCTGTCCGGGGGCCAGCGCCAGCGGCTCGCGATCGCCCGCGCCGTGTTGCTGGAGCCGTCGATCCTCCTGCTCGACGACCCGACTGCCGCGATCGACAGCGAGACCGAGCATGAGATTTTTGAGGCGCTGGACCGCGCCATCGCCGGCCGCACCACGTTCATCGTCGCCCACCGGCTGAGCACGCTGCGGCGCGCGGACTTCGTCATTGTGATGGAGGGCGGACGCATCATCCAGCAGGGCACCCACGAGGAACTCATGCGCCAGCCCGGCCCTTACCTTCGGGTTGCCAAGCTGCAATTGCTCGACGGCGCCGATATCGGCGCCGCCGGGAAGGAGGGGACGTCATGACCCGCGAAACCGCCGTCAAAGACCGCAACCTCACGGTCGTCCAGAAATCGCGCGAGGAGGCGGAGGAGGCGCAGTTCCGGCCGCTGCAGTGGAGCCTGATCCGCCGGCTCTTCAGCTACGCGGCGCCAATCAAGGGCAAGGTGCGCTGGCTGGTGTTCATCACGATCATCCGCGCGATCCAGTTGCCCGCGCTGGTTTATGTGACTTCCTCCATCATTTCCGGCCCCATAGCCAACGGCCACTTGGAGGAGCTGCCGTGGGCGCTGCTCGGCTATGCCGCGCTGGCGACGGTGACGGAAGTGATGATGCGCTGGCGGCAGCGCCTTGCCTTGGAGATCGGTGAGACCGTCGTGAACCGGCTGCGGGAGCAGATCTTTGCCAAGGTGCAACGGCAGCCGATGAGCTTCTTCAACCGCGTGAAGCTCGGCCGCATCATCAGTCGCGTGACCAGCGACGTGGAGGCGCTGCGCGCCGGCATCCAGAATGTGTTTTTCGTGAGCATCGTGCAGGGCGGCCAGATGATCGTGACCGCGTTCGTGATGATGCACCGCGACTTCGAACTGTTTCTCGTCGTCATGGCGATGGCCCCGATCCTGTGGGCGATCAACCGGCATTTCCGCGGCAAGCTCAGCCGGCTCACGCGCGCGGCGCAGGAAAGTTTCAGCCGCGTCACGGCGACCCTGGCCGAGTCGGTCAACGGCATCCGCGTGACCCAGGGATTCGTGCGGCAGGAGACGAACGCCGGCTTCTTCCGGTCGCTGCTCGCCGACCACTCGCGCTACAACCTCGCGCTGGCGCGCACCTCCGGCGTGCTCACGCCGCTGCTCGAACTCAACAGTCAGTTCTTCGTCTCGATCCTCCTGATGTATGGCGGCTGGCGCGAGATGGAGGTCGAGGCGCTCATCCAGTTCTTCTTCCTCTCCAATTTCTTCTTCTCGCCCATCCTCACGCTCGGCAACCAATACAACCAGGCGCTGATCGCGATGGCGGGCGCCGAGCGGGTCTTCTCGATGATCGACGCCAAGCCGGACTGGGAAGACGCCCCCGATGCCAAGGACCTGCCCGACCCGAGCACCACCGGCGGCCGCACCGGCGCGCGCGTGGAGCTGCGCAACCTTTCGTTCGGTTACCAGCCCGACAAGCTCGTGCTGCGCGATATCTCCTTCACCGCGGAGCCCGGGCAGACGGTGGCGCTCGTCGGCCACACCGGCAGCGGCAAGAGCTCGATCATTAATTTGGTTTCCAAGTTCTACCTGCCCACCGCGGGCGAGCTGCTGATCGACGGTCATGAAGTCCGCACCCTGACCGGCCGCTCGCTGCACCGCCAGATGGGCATGGTGCAGCAGCAGAACTTTCTCTTCAGCGGCACCGTGCGCGAGAACATCGCACTGGGCCGGCCCGAGGCCACCGACACCGAGATCCGCGAGGCGGCCCGGCGCCTGGATTGTCTTGGTATCTTCGAGGCTCTGCCGAACGGGCTCTTTACCGAGGTGGGTGAGCGCGGCACCGCGCTATCCGTCGGCCAGCGCCAGCTGGTGTGCTTCACCCGCGCGCTGCTGGCCGATCCGCGCGTGGTCATCCTCGATGAGGCGACCAGCTCGATCGACACCCTGACCGAGGAGCGACTGCAGAAGGCGCTGGTCGAGCTGCTGCGCGACCGCACGAGCTTCATCGTGGCCCACCGCCTCAGCACCATCCGCCATGCGGACCTCGTGCTGGTGCTGGACCAAGGCCGGATCATCGAGCGCGGCCGACATGAAACGCTCGTTGCTGCCGGCGGAAAGTATGCCGAACTTTACGAACAGTTCGTGCAAATGGAGGCGGACGACGACTGAACGGGTTCGGTCGGCCTCCCCGTGACACCCTAAGATTCTCCTAGGCAAACGGCCCGGTCTCCCTTTATAAAGGCATTGCTTTCATCGGAAAGCACCCTAACTAAAAAATTACTATGGCAAAAAAATCCGCTCGGAAACCCAACGCTGCGTTCATGAAACCGGTCACGCCTGACGCCAAGCTCGCTGCTGTCGTCGGCTCGGCCCCCCTCCCTCGCACGGAGCTCACCAAGAAACTGTGGGCCTACATCAAGAAGAACGGCCTGCAGGACAAGAAGGCAAAGACCCAGATCAATGCCGACGACAAGCTCAAGGCGGTCTTCAACGGCAAGGCGAAGGTCAGCATGTTCGAGATGACGAAGCTCGTCTCGAAGCATGTTTCCTGAGCTCCCGTTCAAGTCTCTCCCCTTGGCCGCCGCGTTTTATCGCGGCGGCTTTTTTCTGGCCATCCGCCTCGGGTTTGGTGGTTGCGTGGCGGCGACGGCGGTTTGCTCCCCCCAAGACTCCCGGCATGCGCGCGAGCTTTTATCGATACCGTCTGCTGCTGATTGCTGGTGGCATTGTTCTGGCCGGCCTCGCGGCCGGGCGGTATGGGTATGTGCAGGAGCGCGGCCGGATGCTCGGTGCGCTGGTCCGGGATGCCGAGCGCGTGGCGACGATCCTCGACGCCGACGACCTTGAAAAATTGTCCGGCACTTCGGCGGACGAGAACTCCCCCGTCTACGCGGTGGTGAAGGCGCGTCTCATGCGCTACCGGGTCACGGATCCGAAGATTCGTTTCGTCTATATCTTCCGTGCCGATCCCGCCATGGGCCGCGTGGTGTTCCTGGCGGATTCCGAGCCGGTCGGCTCGCCGGACATCTCCCTGCCGGGCGACGAGTATCCCGAGGCCCCTGATTCGCCCGGGCTGCAGGCCATCATTGCCAACGGCGTGACCGCGACCGAGGGCCCGATCGACGATGCCTTTGGCACCTGGGTCACCGCCCTACGCCTCGATCTCGAATGCCACGGGTGCGGAGCAGCGCGACATTGTGGGGGTCGATCTCGCGGGCAGCGACTGGTGGTGGCAGTTGTGGGGCGCCGCCAGCAAATCCGCTTTTTACGTGTGGTTGTTGTTTGGCCTGCCGCTGGCCGGCTACCAGGTCATGCGGCGGCAGCACGAGCAGAACGAGGTGATCCGCAACCTTTCCGAGGCGATCGAGCAGAGCCACACGGCGGTGATGATCGTCGACCTCAACGGGCGGATCGAATACGCCAACCGCGGCTTTTGCCAGCAGGTCCGGGTCAGCCGTCGCGAACTCATCGGCCGGCCGTGGCGCGACTTCTTGCGCGACACCATGCCGATCGAGACGGCCACGGAGGTGACGGCGGTCTTTTACAGCCGTCGCAACTGGAGCGGCGAGTGGCTCAATCACCGCACCGAGGGGGGTGACTATCCGGTGCGGGGCAGTGTGACCGCGGTGCGCGACCGGCACGACCAGGTCACGTGTTTTGTCGCCGTTTACGAGGACCTGACGGAGGTGCGGCGCAACGAGACAATCCTGCGCGAGGCGAAGGAGCAGACCGAGGCCGGCGACCGGGCCAAGGGCCAGTTCCTCGCCACCATGAGTCACGAAGTGCGCACGCCGCTCAACGGCATCGTGGGCTTCACCAACCTGCTGCTGGAGACCCCGCTGAACAGCGAGCAGGAGGAATATATGCGCGCGATCCGTTCCAGCGGCGAGGCGCTGATCCAGCTGACCAATGACATTCTCGACTCCTCGCGCATCGAGTCGGGCAAGCTGAAGCTTGAGCTCAACCTCTGCAACCCGACCGACTGCATCGAAGACGCGCTCGACATGGTCGCGACCCGCGCCAGCGAGAAGCAGATTGAGCTCATCTATCGCGTGGCCGATGACGTGCCCAGGTCGGTGCTGGCGGATGCGGGCCGCTTGCGCCAGGTGCTGCTCAACCTGGTGGGCAATGCGGTCAAGTTCACCGAGCACGGCGAGGTGATCGTCACCCTCCAGGGCCGGAGGACCCCGCCCGACGCGGAGCGCACGGCAGCCCTGTGGCATCTCGAGTTTGCCGTGCAGGACACCGGCATCGGCATCGACGAGCAAAAATTCTCCAAGCTTTTCCGACCCTTCAGCCAGCTGGAGGAAACCATTGCGCGGCGCTACAGCGGCGCGGGCCTGGGCCTGGCGATCAGCCGGAATCTCGTCGAGCTGATGGGCGGCCAGATCAACCTTACCAGCAAGCCCGGGGTCGGCTCGACCTTCACCTTTACGATCGTGGCGGAGGAGGCGGCGCTGCCCGAGGTCGCGCCGGTCGCGCCGCACAACATCGCCGGCCTGCGCCTGGCGATCGCCGCGCAGCCGGGCACGCTGCGCAACGAGCTGTGCGCGCTGGCGACCCGCTGGGGCGCCATGGTCACCGCCTGCCTCCCGGAGGAGCTGGCCACCATCTCGTGGGAGACCGCGCTGGTAAACCTCACGGACGAGCTGGCCGAGGAACTGACCAAGAATCCCGCCGCGATGGCCGACCTGCCGCGCGACAAGATGATCGCGCTCGTGCCGCTCCGGATCACCCCGGGCGCGCGCACCGCCCTGCGTCCGCACTTCCGTTTGCTCGTCAACAAACCCGCGCACCATGAGGCGCTGCGCTCGGCGCTGGCCACGCCCGTGACCACGCTGGCCACGCCGCTGCCGTTTGCGGCCAACAACTCGTTCGACCTGCGCGTCCTGCTCGTCGAGGACAACCCCGTGAACCAGCTCCTCATGCAGAAGGTGCTCGGTCACCTGGGCTGCCAATGGACGGTGGCGGAGAACGGCCAGATCGCCCTCGATGAGCTGAAACGCTCGGACTATCACCTCGTGCTGATGGATCTGCACATGCCGGTCATGGATGGCCACGCGGCCATCAGCCGCATCCGTGCGGGCGAGGCCGGCGAGAGCATGCGCCAGGTGTGGATCACGGCCCTGACGGCCGACGCGCGCCAGGAGCAGAAGGAGGGCGTGCTGGAGGCCGGAGCCAACGACTACCTGTTGAAACCCGTCCGCCTGAAGGACATGGATTCGATGATGCGCCGCTTCATGGCGCAGCGCGGTCCCACCGGGGCCTAACCCTTGGCGAGCGCCGCCTCGATCTGGCGGCAGGAGAGCTTCAGCACCTGGAGGCGGGCGTGACGCTTGTCCTCGGCCGCCACCAAATGCCACGGCACCTGGCGGGTCAGGGTCAGCATATCGCCGACGGCGATTTCGTATTGGTGCCACTTGCGCCGGTTGCGCCAGTCCTCGGCGTTGATCTTGTGGCGCTTGTATTCCGTTTCCTCGCGTTGGCGGAAGCGCCGCAGCTGCTCGGCCTTGCTGATGTGCAACCAGAATTTCACGACGATGATGCCGTGCTCCTCCAATTGGGTCTCGAAGTCATTGAGCTCCGCGTAGGCGCGGCGCCATTCGTCCTCGCGGGCGAACCCTTCGAGACGTTCCACCAGCACGCGGCCATACCAGGAGCGGTCGTAGATCGTGACCATGCCGGCGCGCGGCACGTGGCGCCAGAAACGCCACAGGTAGTGGTGCGCCTTTTCCTCGCCCGTCGGCTTTGCGACGGGAATGACGCGGCAATCGCGCGCGTCGATCGCGCTGGTAAGCCGGCGGATCGCGCCGCCCTTGCCGGCGGCATCCCAGCCCTCGAAGACAAAGACCAACGAGCGGTGCTTGGCGGCGGCCCGGCGGATCATCTCATTCAGCCGGCCCAGCCACTTGTCCCGCTTGGCCTCGTAGGCCGTCGAGGTCATGCGCTTTTCGAGCGGCAGCTCGGCGAGCCGGCGGAGTCCCTCGGGGCGGAGCGGCGTCATGGCGTGACGCCGGCCCGGCGCCAGGCGCTTCGCCAGGTTTTTGTAATGGGCTTGGAAGGCGTTGAGCAGGGTGGCGGCGACCGCGACGTTCCGGGCGCGCTCGTCGTCGGCGTCGATCACCGTCCAGCGCGCCCCGGTCCGGCTGGTGGCCTGGCGCAGGGTGCGCCCGAGCGTGTCGAGGTGCTTGTAGTCGCGGTGGCTGCGCCAGTCGTCGGCCGTGACGCGCCAGGCCGTGCGCGCATTGGCCGCGAGTTTCTTGAGCCGCGCGCCTTGGTCGGCTTTGGACAGGTGCAACCACAGTTTGACCACCAGCGCGCCGTCCGCCACGAGCAGGCGCTCGAAGTGTTCGATCCGTTGCAGGGCGTGCCGGAATTTCTCGCGCCGCGCCCGCGGGACGGAGGCTTCCCGCAGGGCCTCGGTATACCAGGAACCCACGTAGATCCCAAGCCGGCCCCGGGGCGGCAGGCTGCGCCAATAGCGCCACATGGGCGGGCGCTCGCGTTCCTCGTCGGTGGGGGGATGAAAGGCAAAGACCTCGACGCCGCGAGGATCGAGCCAGCCGTTGAGGAGATTAATCACCACGCCCTTGCCCGAGCCTTCGACGCCGGCGACCACCAGCAGGACGGGAAAGGGGGCGGATTTCAGCGAAACCTGGAGCTGAATCAGCTGCTCCCGCAGCGCGGGGATCCGGGCCTCGTAATCCTTCTTGGAGAGCTTCGTTCGTTTCGCGCCCGACTTCGCCATGCGGGTGCAACTATGTGGGCGAGGGTCCGGGGCTTGTCGAGGCAGGGTTGGGTGCCGTCACACATTTGTGCGCGCGGGCTCCCGGCCAATTCGCTTGCGGGGGCCCGGCGCGGCCGCAGGCTCGCGGTTTTCCGTCCATGAGTGTCGTCGAATACCCCCAGCGCGCCCAGGCCGTGGTCATGCTGCTGCTGACGAATCTATTCTGGGGTTTCAGTTTTCCGGTGGTAAAGGCGCTCACGCAGGTGCATGCGCGGATCGTGCCGGAGGCGGGCACGTGGTTCGCCACCTGCAATACCATCGGCCCGCGCTTCCTCCTCGCGACCGTCGTGTTGATGATCATGCAGGCGCGCAGCTTCTGGCGCATCCGGCGCGCCGAATGGCAGCAGGGCCTGCTCATCACGCTCTTTTCATCGGCGGGCATGCTGCTGCAGAACGACGGCCTGCAGTTCACCGCGGCCTCGACCTCGGCGTTTCTCACGCAGCTCTACGCCGTGCTGATCCCGTTGTCGCTGGCGGTCTGGCAGCGGCGCAACCCGGGCGCGAGTGTCTGGGTGAGCTGCGTCCTGGTGCTGGCCGGCGTGGCCATCCTCGGGGGTTTTGACTGGCGCACGTTCACTTTCGGCCGGGGCGAGACGGAGACGCTCCTCTCGTCGTTTTTCTTCATGGGCCAGATCCTGTGCCTCGGGTGGCGGCGGTTCGCGGGCAACCGTCCGGAAAAGATCACGCTCGTCATGTTCGGTTCCCAGGCGCTGATCTTCGGCCTGCTCACCCTGGGGGCGGTGCCGGAGCCGGCGACGGTGCTTGTGCCGTGGCAGTCGCCGGAATGGCTCGGGTTCACGCTCATCCTCACCGTCTTCTGCACGCTGGGCGCGTTTTCGCTGATGAACACCTGGCAACCGCGTATCTCCACGACCGAGGCCGGCCTGTTGTATTGTTTCGAGCCCATTTTCGCCTCGCTCCTGGCGATGGTGTTGCCCGCGTGGTTTTCCCGCTGGGCGGACTTGGACTACCCCAACGAGGTCGTGACGGCGGGGCTGCTCGTCGGCGGCGCGCTCATCACCGCGGCCAATGTGCTCCTGTTGATGCGACCGCCGCGCGTGGCGCTACCCGCCGGGTGAACGCGCGGCGCGCAGGGCGACGAGCGCGCGCCACGTGACGGCGCCCAGCACGATGGCGCCGCCGACCAACGCCCAGGGGCCGGGCTGTTCGCCGCGCGCGAGGAACACCCAGACGGGATTCAGGATGGGTTCAAATACCGGGATGATCACGGCCTCGAGGGCGGTAATCCGCCGGATCGCGCGGGCGTAAAGCCAATAGGAAACGCCCAGCTGCACGACGCCCAGCGCCAGCAGCGCCCCAAGACCGGTTGGCGAGGGCAGGGGGGCCCCGAGCATCATCGGCAGGCCGACCGCAAAGGCGATGAGGTTGCCAAGGATGATCGACTCGACCGGCGAACCGTCCTTCTGGCGGCGCAGCAGAATGGTCATGGCCGCGAAGCACACTCCGCTGAGGATGCCGAAGGAGTTGCCGACCAAGCCGCTGAACTCGAGGCCGTCGGCGAAGAACAGCGTCATCCCGGTGAACACGATCGCGATGATGACCCAGTCGCCGCGCGTGGTCGGCTCGCCGAGGAGCCAGGCGCCGAGCAGCGCGATCCAGATCGGCGCGGTGTATTGGAGCAAAATGGCGTTGGCCGCCGTGGTGTATTTCGTGGCGAGCACGAAGAACACGGTGCAACCCGCGTAGGCGAACGCCGCCAGCACCTGCACGCGCGAAAAGGTGAAGCGCAGCCGGCCGTTGGTCGCCATCAGGAACAGCGCGGCGAGCAACCCGCGGCCGCCCGCGACGGCGAGCGGCGGCCAGTCCACCGCCTTGATGAGCAGCCCGCCCAGGCTCCAGCACAGGGCGGCCAGGATCATCTGGCCGACGGCGGTGCGGTGCGCGGGGGTTCCGGTCATGCCTCCACGCGCTAGCAGGTTTGCGCGGGCCGGCGAGCGCGGAGTGGGTGCGCGTCAGTTTTGCCGCAACGCGTCCAGGACGATGCCCGGGGTCAGCAGTTCGGGCAGGGCGACCGGGGCGGGTTGGCCGGGCAGGTAGAGCAGGTTGAACGGCACGGCGCTGCGATTCCAGCGGGCAAGCTCGGCGGTGATGCGCGGGTCCTTGCTGGTCCAATCCGCCTTGAGCGCAAGGACGTTGCGCGCGGCGAACTCGCGCAGCACTTCGTCGGAGGAAAACACCGCGGCCTTGTTGGTCTGGCAGGTGAAGCACCAGCGCGCGGTGAAATCCACGTAGATCGTGCGGCCCTCCGCTTGGGCGCGGGCGACGGCCTCGGGGCTCCACTCTGCCCACGTGACGCCCGGGTTGGCGGCGTCGGCGGCGGACGTCGCGGGGTCCGCCGGCCAGCCGAGCCAGAGGCCGCCGGCAACCAATGCCACCGCCAGGCTGGTGCCGGTGATGCGTCGCGGCGCCGGGCCATGGGCCTGGCCGAGGCGGCCGTAGAGCCAGGCACCCATCGCGACGAGCACGAGGCCGAAGAGAATGTTGCGCAGCGCCGTC
>JBMSWZ010000007.1:0-14204 GCA_049425105.1 Cephaloticoccus sp. | reverse complement strand
GTCGAGATCGGCCGCCAGCGCTCGCCGGCGGAAACCGTGGCCCACGCCTTCTACCCCGTCGTGGCCTCGCAGAAGTTTGAGCTGCTGCAGCTGCTGCTCGAGCAGACGGAATTCAAGAGCGTCATCGTGTTCACCCGCACCCGCATGGGCGCCGATCGCATCGCCTCGCGCCTGCGCAGCTCCGGCCACTCGGTGGGAGTGCTCCACTCCGACCGCAGCCAGCGCGAGCGGATCGAGGCGCTTGAGGGATTCAAGTCCGGGAAGTTTGAACTGCTGGTCGCCACCGACATCGCGGCCCGCGGCCTCGACATTGCCGGTGTCTCGCACGTGGTGAATTACGATGTGCCGGAGAACGCCGAGGATTACGTCCACCGCATCGGCCGCACCGGCCGCGCGCAGAACACCGGCGATGCCTTCACACTGGTGACGGAGGACGACGTCCGCGACGCTCGCAGCATCGAGCGCTATATGGGCGTGGCGGTGGAGCGGAAGAAGATCGACGGCTTCCCCTACATCTACTCCGCGCTGTTTGATGAAAATGCGCAGGCGGCGCCGGTGAAGCCGGCCTCGCGGCTGCATCGCGGCATGCGCCGCTGAGCGCTTACGCACCGCTCCGGCGATAGCTGCCGGGCGGCATGCCGCTGTGCCGGCGAAATACCCGGCACAGGTAGTTCTCGTTGGGAAAACCGCAGCGCGCCGCGATGTCCTTGAGCGGCAGTCGCGTGCCGCGCAGCAACCGGGCGGCTTCCCGCACCCGTTGCTCCACCAGCCACGCCGCCGGGGGCAGCCCATGCTGCGCGGCGAACAGCCGCGAGAAGTGAAAACGCGAAAGCCCGGCCTGGCCGGCGAGGGCGTCGACCGTGAGGGGCAGGTGCACGTTTTGCTCGGCGTAAATCCGGGCGCGCTCAATGGCATCATTGACCGTCCCGGTTGGTCGGGGCGTGCGTGCTTCCGCGGCCAGCGCCATGACTTGCTCGTAGGCGAAGGTGGAGGCCCGGAAGGCGCTGTCGATCTCGCCCCGCAGCGCCGCCCCGATCAGGCGGACCGCCACGCTCACGGCCGGCGCGTCGGGCGCGAGCGTGGCCCAGGGGCCGAGCCGGGACTCGACAATGCGCCACAGCCGCGAGAGTTCCCGCCCGTGCAGGCAGACGAACAGAAAACTCCATTCCGACGAGTCGGCCGGGAGCCAATAATGGTTGTCGTCGGGAAAATGCAGCAGCATCGCCTGGCCGGGCAGCACGTCGCGCTCCACGGCACCCACGCGGAGCCGGCCCCGGCCGGTCAGGGTGTATTGCAGCAGTGAGAATTCCGCCCGCCCGCGTTTTTGCCCGTGCCAGCTGTAGTCCGGGCGGGTGGCGCGGGCGTGTCCCACGGTGCCCAGCATGGCCCGCAGCGGGACGGTTTTCTCGGTGAAAAACACATGGCGTTCGCCTAGGGGCGGAAGGTCTTCGGGGAAAAGCACAAAAAGACAATAATTAGCACAAGGTGACCATGGCAAGACGGCAATGACTTCCGTATCATGCGCACGAAATTATAACCCCGCCCATGTCTTTCAAAATCGCCTTCATCGGAGCCGGCTCGATCGGCTTTACCCGTCGTTTGGTCGCCGACCTCCTCACCGTGCCGGAATTTGCCGGCGTGGAGTTCGCCTTCACCGACATCACTGCCCGCAACCTCAACATGGTTGCCGAGCTCTGCCGCCGGGACATCGAGGCCAATGGTCTGACGACGAAGATCACCGCCACGACCAACCGCCGCGCCGCGTTGAAGGGTGCGAAATATGTGTTCTGCGTCGTCCGGATCGGCGGTCTGGAGGCTTTCAAGCACGACATCGAGATCCCGTTGAAATATGGCGTGGACCAATGCGTGGGCGACACCCTGTGCGCCGGTGGCATCATGTATGCGCAGCGCGGCATCGCGGCGATCCTCGATTTCTGCAAAGACATCCGCGAAGTCGCCGCGCCGGACTGCCTGCTGCTCAACTACGCCAATCCGATGGCGATGATGACCTGGGCGGCGAATCAGTATGGCGGCGTGCGTTGCGTCGGCCTGTGCCACGGCGTGCAGCACGGGCACCACCAGATCGCGCAGGTGCTCGGGCTGGACCGCAAGGACGTCGACATCATCTGCGCCGGCATCAACCACCAGACGTGGTATGTCTCGGTCCAAGCCAAGGGCCGCGACCGCACCGGCGAACTGCTCAAGGCCTTTGAAAGGCACCCGGAGTATTCGCGCACCGAGAAAGTACGCATCGATATGCTGCGCCGGTTTGGCTATTACTCCACGGAGTCCAACGGCCACCTCAGCGAATACGTGCCGTGGTATCGCAAGCGGCCCGGCGAGATCAAACAGTGGATCGACATGGGCTCGTGGATCAACGGCGAGACCGGCGGTTACCTGCGCGTCGTGACCGAGGGCCGCAACTGGTTCCGCGCCGAGTTCGGCCGCGGCAAGCGCCCGGAAACGATGAGCTACACGCCGGAGAAACGCAGCGACGAGCACGGCAGCTACATCCTTGAGGGCATGGAGACGGGCCGGATTTACCGCGGTCATTTCAACCTCGTGAACCGTGCGACCATCACGAACCTGCCGCCCGATGCGATCGTCGAGGCGCCGGGCTACGTCGACAAGCACGGCTTCAACACGCCGACGGTGGGCGACCTGCCCCTGGGCTGCGCGGCGGTGTGCAACGCGAGCATCGCGGTGCAGCGCCTCGGCGTCGAGGCGGCGGTGCACGGCGACGACCAGCTGCTGCGCCAGGCCTTCCTGTTGGACCCGCTTGTCGGGGCCGTGTGCAACCCGCCCGAGGTCTGGCAGATGGTCGACGATTTTCTCATCGCCCACGCCGAGTGGCTGCCGCAATACCGCAAGGCCACGCGCGCGGCAAAGGTGCGGGCGACGAAGGGGCCGCGAATCAAGACCAAGAATTATCAGGGCGCGGCGCGGGTGCGCACGCGCTCGATGGCTGAGCTTCGTCGCGAAGAGAAAAAGAATCCCCGCGCCGGGCACTGAGGCGCGTGGCCGCGCGAATCGCGGTTGCCAGCGGAACCGCGTTCCGGTGGGGTGTCGGCGTTCATGCAACTCGACATTCCCACCGGCGAATTTGCCGGCTACATCTTCGACCTCGACGGCACCTTGGTGAACACCATGCCGCTGCATTACGTGGCGTGGCGCGACACCCTGCGCGAGTTTGGCCTCGGGCATGACCTCGACGAAGACCTGTTTTATTCTCTTGGCGGCGTGCCGGCCGTGCAGGTGGCCGACATTTTCAACCGGCATCATGGCACGGACTTCGAACCGGTGGCGTTGCGCGAGGTGAAGGAGCGCTGCTTCACCGCCCTGTTGCCGGCGGCGCCCTTGATCGAACCGGTCGTGGCGTTTGCCCGGGAAGTCGCGGCCCGGTTCCCGGTGAGCGTGGCCTCGGGCGGACCGCGCGATGTCGTGCTTGAGACTTTGACGAGCCGCGGGCTTTTGCCGCTGTTTCCCGTGGTGGTGGCGGCGGACGATGTAGCGAAGGGCAAACCCGCGCCGGACACCTTCCTGCTGGCGGCCGAGCGCATGCGTGTGGCGCCCGACCAATGCCTCGTGTTTGAGGATGCCGAACTCGGCATTCAGGCGGCGGAGGCCGCGGGCATGCGCTGGGTGCGCGTGCCGCGTCCGCTTGGGACATGACCCAAAAGGGTTTTGCGGCGCGGCTGCTTTCTGTTCTCGTACGACCATGAGCAAGATCGCTGATTTGGCCAAACCCGAGGTGCGGACGCAGCCCGTCTACGAGCCGGGCAAGCCGATTGAGGATGTCGCGCGCGAACTCGGTCTGGACCCGGATGGGATTATCAAGCTGGCCTCGAATGAGAACGCCTTCGGGCCGTCGCCGCTGGCGCTGGCCGCGGCGCAGTGGGCGCTCACCGAAGTCGAGCTTTATCCGGATGGAGGTTGCTATGCGTTGCGCGCGAAGCTGGCTGAAAAATGGGGCCTGGCGCCGGGCCAGTTTGTGCCGGGCAACGGCTCGAATGAAATCATCGAGCTGCTCGGCCACGTGTTTCTCCGGCCGGGCGACGAGGTGGTCATGGGTGCGCCCGCGTTCATCGTCTACAAGCTCGTCACGCTGCTGTTTGGGGCGACGCCCGTCGAAGTGCCGCTGGTGAATCATCGTCACGATCTTGACGCCTTGGCGGCGGCGGTCACCCCGCGCACGCGCATGGTCTTCGTGCCAAGCCCGAACAATCCCACCGGCACCGCCAACTCGGCGGCGGAGTTGCTCGCTTTTGCCCGCGCATTGCCGGAGCACCTCATCTTGGTGTTTGACGAGGCTTACGCCGAGTTTCTCGCGGAGGCCCCCGATTTGCGGCCGCTCTTGGCCGAGGGTCGGCCGGTGATCGGACTGCGGACGTTTTCAAAGATTTACGGTCTGGCCGGCCTGCGGCTGGGCTACGGTTACGCCGGGGCAGAACTGGCGGGTCTGCTCAACCGCGTCCGGCAGCCGTTCAATGTCAATGCGGTCGCGCAAGCGGCGGCGGTGGCGGCCTTGGATGATGTTGGGTTTGTCGAACGGTGCCGCACGCAAAACGCTGCGGGCCTCGCGCAATTGGAAAAGGGACTGCAGGCGCTGGGCGTCGAATTTGTCCCGAGCGTGGCGAATTTCATCCTGCTGCGCGTCGGGGAGGGCGCGCGAGTCTTTGCCGAATTGCAGCGCCAGGGAGTCATCGTGCGCCCAATGCGCGGCTACGGGCTGCCGGAGTGGATCCGCGTGACCGTGGGCACGGCGGAGCAAAACGCGCGGTTTCTCGACTTGCTGCCCGCCTTGGCTGGCTGAGTGGACTCAACGAGGCTTCGCGGCGAGCGGAGCGCAGACCTCCTCGTCACCCGGATAATCGGCCTGCGGGTCCCTTAGACGAAGCAACCCCAGATCCCGATAATCGCATTCCCACTCGGTCTGCGCGGCAGGGAGTCGCCCCTTCCGCGGAGTGGTGAGGACATTTCCGTCAGGTAACGGCTCGCGCGGTCATTGTCGCCTTGGCGCATGCAGGCTTACGCGCGTTGCAACGCGCCGCCCTGCCGGAGTTCGGGTTAGTTTGGGGTGGCTCGCATCAGGTCGTTGCCCTTGGCGATGTTGTCTTGGTCCCGACCCGGCGCCGATAGCAAGTCGAACCGGGTGGACACGTAGGTCGGGTTGTTGCCGCGGGAGGTCATGCCCGCCTCCACCATGGAATAAGCCAGATCAGGCCCGTCGGATTGGGCGTAGAGTGCAGCCAGCACCAGACGGCACTCGCGATGTGGGGGCGCTTGCGGGGTCCACGCGCAACCAACTGCAGCCCGGAGTCAGCCTTTCCACGACGCCAACGTTCCAATCCGGTCGCAACGTAGTGGGCGTCTTTAAGGGCTGGTATTCGGGCCACCGTCCCAGCCGCGCGATATCGAGGGCGTGGTCGGTCTGCCGTTGCTTGGCATCATTCCGCAGATCCGGAAGATGGAGATGTCAGACAAGGCCCAGATCGTGATGAACAATGCCGACCGTCAGGTCTCGGAAGCTTTCCTCACGCTGCACTCCAGCCTGCGCTTGCACGATGAGTCGAAAAACGCGAAGTGCATGCTTATCACCAGCACGATCCCGGGTGAGGGCAAGTCGTTCACGATCACCAACCTGGCGCTCACGTTCGCCGCGCACGGCGAAAAAGTGGTGTTGGTCGACTGCGACCTCCGCAAGCCCAGCATCTACAAGGGTCTGGAAATTGAAAACACCCAGGGAGTCATTGATGTGTGCACCGGGGCGAAGACCCTTGATGAAGTGATCCAAAACAGCGTGCAGCCCAATCTGGACGTGATCACGGCGGGCGGCCGGGCCAAGAACCCGACGCGCCTCCTGAATGGCAAGGAATTCGAAACCATGCTCGCCGATTTGCGGAAGCGCTACGACCGCGTGCTCATCGACACCCCGCCCTTGGCCGCGGTCAGTGACGCGCTCATCATTCTCCCGCTCGTCGACGGCTACTTGTTCAACATCTATTTCAACAAGGTTCGCCGCAAGGCGGCCCAGTTCGCGTCGAAGCGCCTGCAGGAATCCAACGTGCCCGTCTTTGGCGCCATTTTGAACGGCCTCAATGTCGCCGTATGCGGTTACTATTACGCGCAGTATTACGACAAGTCCTACAAGGACTACTACGTGGTGCAGCAGAACGACGAACAAACCCGGTCCTGAGGCCGGGTTTTCCGCATTACGCGCCGGCGGCCGCGCGGCGCAGGCGGTCATTGATCGCCAACGCCAACGACCCCAGCGGAGCCAGTTCGGCATGGATCACCTGACAGTGGCGGCGATCCAGGTCGCGAAGTTTGGCAAACAGGGCGTGGGCGGCTTCGGTTTGGTCGCCCTTGGCTGACAGCCAATGGATGGGATGACGGGTGGCTCCTGCTGGCCGGCCGAAATAGAGCCATGCCACGCCGTTGTCCGCCGATGGCAGCTGAGTCACGGCGGGAAGTCGGTCGTGAAGGATCACGCGGGCGCGCGGGCTGTAGTGCTGGAGCAATTGGCCGGGCGCCACCTGGGCTTGGGATGGAGAGGCCGCTGCCGACTCGAAGTCCCGCACCGGCCGGCCGGCGACCCGCCGGATCTGTGTGGCCGTGATCGCGCCGGGCCGGAGCACGCGCAGCCGTTGCGGATCACGGGCATCGATGATGGTCGACTCCAAGCCGATGCGAGCAGGTCCGCCATCGAGAATGTAGCCGATCTTGCCCGCCAATCCTTCCCTGACGTGGGCGGCGGTGGTTGGGCTGACGTAGCCGAAGGGGTTGGCGCTCGGGGCAGCCAGAGGCAGGCGGCAACGGGCAAGCAAGCGGCGAAAGAGCGGGTGAGCCGGAATCCGGACGGCGACGCTATCGCCGCCGGCCGTCACGACGTCCGGGACGTCGGCCGTTTTCGGCAGAATCAAGGTTAGCGGGCCGGGCCAGAAAGCCCGGGCCAGGCGCATAGCCGTGGGGTTTGGCACGGCGACATCGGGGAGTTGCCCGACATCATGCAGATGCACAATCAAGGGATCCGTGCGGGGCCGGCTCTTCGCGGTGAAAATCCGGGCGCAGGCGCGCGCGTCCAATGCATTGGCCGCCAGGCCGTAAACCGTCTCGGTGGGCACGGCGACCAAGTCGCCGGCCTGCAGCCGGCTGGCCAGGCGGGCGAGGTTGTGAACCGTGCCGCGATAGATCCGTGTCGTTCGGCGTCGAGTCATGGCACAAAAAAAGCCGGAGACAGGGCTCCGGCGATTTGCGTGGGTTTTGCCCGGGAAATCAGAGCGCCAGCAAGGTGTTGCGGGACTGCTTGATCGTGCGGGTCACGGCGCGCTGCTGCTTGGCGCTGAGGCCGGTATACTTGCGCGGGAGGATCTTACCCGTGTCGGTGACATACCGGTTCATCATCTGGGGGGCGGTGAACGGGAAATTCTCCGGCGTAAGGCTCTGCTGCTTTTCTTCTGAAGTGCTCATGATTCGAAAGGAACGGCAGAGAATTGGCCGCCGCCCGGGCATGTCAACCCGCATTTTGGCGCGATTTGGAGGGTTGACCGGACCCCGGGGATGGCCGTTCATGCCGTCGCTGGGGCCGTAGCTCAACTGGATAGAGCTGTTCCGTCCTAAGGAAAGGGTTGTGGGTTCGACTCCCGCCGGCCCCACCACTCCCGGTCAACCGCCGGCCCAGGCGGGTTTTTGCCGCAGGTGGTAAAGGCGCTCTCCGGCCTTGGGCTCGAGCAGGACGCCCTCTTGTTCCCGCCCGGCAAAGTCCGCCAGGTTGATGCTGCGCCAATCCCGGAAGCCCAGATTGACCTCGCGGCATTGGGCCTCGCTCAAGCCGGTGGCCAGGGTGACGCGCACGCGCGGGGTTTCGATGCCTGTCTCGGCGTCAAAGGTGCCAATCCCGTGGACATGCGTGGAATGGGCGAGGATGCCCCACGGCTCGTCCTTGAATCGGTCCCATTGCTTCAGGAAATAGTCGCGGCAGTGGTAACCAATCCGGCGGATGTGCTCGCCATGGGTGATGGAAATCTCGTGCAGGTGCGGGGCGTAGATGATCAGCTCGCCGCCGTCGGCCAGGACCGGCTCCAGCTTATACATGCATTTGCCGGCGACCCAAACCTCGTCATACATCGGCGGCGCGCACGACAGGACGGTGTGAAACGGCCGGTCCTTGTAGGTGATGTGAAGCTGTTTTGAGAGCTCGCTGGCCGCATCCCACGCCGCTTCGGGGGTGCCGGCATAGAGACCGGCGAGATTGCCGTGGCCCTCCACGACCATCGCGAAGCACAGCTTCGACACGGGCACCATCGCGCCAGCGCGATCCACCACCTTGCGGACGGGGGTCCACTTGTTGCCGATGATCATCGGGTTGGTGACGACCGCCCCGAGCCAGTGGAAGAAATTCAGGATGCCAGGGCCGGCCACGCCGGGAAACAGGTATTTATTGCCACCGGAGAAGCCCACGACTTCGTGCGGAAACACCGGGCCGACAATGATGAGCTGGTCGTAGTCGAACAGCCGTCGGTTGATGTGCACCGGCACGTCCATCGCAAACAATCCGCCGGAGAGCGCCTTGATCTCGTCGGCCGGAATCACCCCAAGGTCGCGCAAGGCCTTCGGATTATCCCACTCATGATTGATAAACTCGACGTCACGGTAGGTTGTGGCGCGCTCTTCGGCGGTGATGTCGACCCGGGCGTTGATGGCGTCGGCGCTCATGGCGGGATGAGTGCCGAGGGCGATCATGACGTCGAACTTCGCCGTTGTCCGACCGATTTGCTGAAAGAGCGTCTTGAACATCAGCCCCACCGGCGCCGTGCGGGTGCCGTCTGGAATGATCAGGAGGACGCGTTGACCCCGGTAGTCCGCGGGTGCGCAGGCGGCGGCCACGATCTCGGCCACTTCGGCGGGACTAAGCGAGCCCGCCGGGGCGGCTTGGCGGCGGATGCAAGGCTGGGGTTCCTTCATAGGGCGGACCTAGTCGTGTCGCATGCCGCCGGCCGTCACAACGCCGGAATGCGTCGTATGGCTTTTGATTGTTTCGCCGGGCAATTCCCCCACGCTCGTTGGGCATGGCAACCAACCCCACAGAATACCTGGACGCCCTGTTTGGCCTGACGGGTAAAGTTGCGGTGATCACTGGCGGCACCGGAGAACTTTGCGGTGCCATGGCTGAAGGTCTCGCGGGTGCCGGGGCCGAGGTCGTCATTGTCGGTCGCAACGCCGCCAAGGCCACGGCGCGGCTCGAACGGATTGCCGCCGCGGGCGGCCGGGCGTGGTTCCACGCCGCCGAGGCCACGAGCAAGGCTGACTTGGAGGGGTTGCGCGACGCGGTCCTCGCGCGGAGCGGGCGGATCGACATCGTGGTCAACGGTGCGGGGGTGAACTCGGCGACCCCGTTTCTCGAGATCACCGAGGAAGAGTTCGACCGCATCGTGAACGTCAATCTCAAGGGTGTGATGCTGGGCTGCCAGGTGTTCGGCCGTTACCTCGTCGAGCGCGGGGAGGGAGGCGCGATCATCAATCTCGGCTCGATGTCCGCCGTCGTACCGCTGTCCCGCGTGTTCACCTACTCGGCGACCAAGGGCGCCGTGCACAATCTGTCGCTCAACCTCGCGCGCGAATGGGCGCCGCACCGCGTGCGGGTCAACGTCCTCGTGCCCGGCTTTTTCCCGGCTGAGCAAAACAAGAAGGTGCTCACGCCGGACCGCGTCGCCAGCATCATGGGCCATACGCCGATGAAGCGCTTCGGCGAGGCACGCGAGCTCATCGGCGCGACCCTGCTCCTCGCGAGCGACGCCGCGGGCGGCTTCATCACCGGTGAGGAACTGATCGTCGACGGCGGCTATCACGCGATGACGATCTGAGTTTTTCTCCCATGTCCGCCATCAACAGCTTTCTGCTCCGACACGACTTGCGCATCGCGCAGAACCCCTGCATCTCGCCGGACTTCTGCCTCGATTGGCCGGGCCTGCAGGCCGACCTCGCGGCCGGCCGTGCCCGCGAGCATGGGCACAGTCGGTTCGCCACGGCCGCGGGAGAGTGGATCCTCTGGGAAAATGATCACGGCGACTGCGCGTGGCGGCTGGCTGGTGATCTGGCGGCGTTGGACCAGGGCGCGAGGCTCGGCGACGCGATGTTTTTCCCGGCGACATTCAGCAATCTGCTCCGGTTGAAAAACCTGATCCAGGAGCACGATGCCGGCTCGACGATTTTTCCGACTGCGACCGCGGCCCTCGGGCGCAGCACGCTGGGCGTGGGCGCGCGGTTCACGACCTTGCACTGGCCGGCGGTGGAGTGGGTCATGGCGGCGCTGGGCATCGGCCTCACCGCGAACCAGAATTCCATCCCGCGCGAGCTGGTCTATGACGTCGACGCCATGCTCGACGGCCGGCTCGACACTGTGCCGTTTCCCTTCATCGGCACGCATGTGCCGGAGGGCCATCAGGGCCAGAGCGTCGAGGGCATGAGCCACGGTGCGGTGCTCTCCAAGCTCAAGACCGGGTTTCACCGGCGGCGCATCGCGTGGTCGTTCAACGCCGACCACCAGCCGATTGGCGGGAAGTTCGACGTCCGTGAAGACGCCTTGGTGCAAGGCTGCCTGCTCGCCAGCTACGTTACTTTTGATTTGTCGCCGGAGTTGGCGCGCAACCAACCCGCCGATCTCGCGCAGATCCCGGCGGACGTGGTGCAGCGGACCCGCGATCGGGTGGCCGCCGCCGGCGTCGCGCTGGACGACGCGGCCTTCGCGCGCTTGCTCGCAACCGTCTGGACGCCGCTGCAAAAAATGAAGCGACGGGATGAGAAATACGCCGCGGCGCGGGCGGCGGCCGTCACGATGGAGGTTGGCCGCCGTTACCTCCGCGAGCTTTCGATCGACGAGTTGCCCGGTCTGACCTCGCCGGCGACCACCGCGATCATGCTCGCGCTCTGCGAGGTGTTGGGCATGCCCGTGAACTTTGTGGCGCCGGCCTTTGGCTTCCAGAAGAACGCCCCTTACCCGGACAACGCCGCCCTGCGCCGGCTTATTGCGGCGCAATGGGCGGTGTGCGCGCGGTTTGGCGTGAGCATCGGCTTCCACTCCGGCTCGGGAAAATCCGCGGAGAACTACCAGGTGATGGGGCAGGTGACCGGGGGCGCGCTCGAGATCAAGACTTCCGGCCGCTACACCTACGAGATGGGCGTGGCGCTGGCACATTCGCCTGACCCGGCGGACGCGGCGCTTTGGCGCGATTGGTATCAGTTCACCGTCGACCTGGCGGTCGCGGGTGCGTTCAGCGCCGATCCCACCGAACAGAAAATGGCGCGCGGTTTTGTGACCACGACGCTCGCGGCGGCCGGCCAGCCGCAGGAAGTCTTCGCCTCACCCGCGGAATGCCGTGCGGCCCTCGCGGCGCTGCCGCCCTCGCCGGAGCACATGACCTTCTTCGAATACAATTTCCTCTACGTGCTCGCGGCCGGGGGGCGCCCCGAGAAGGCCGCGCTGGGCGACCACACGGCCGCCGGTTACCGCCAGCGCGCGCGGTTTTATGCGATCAGCCCCGCGGCCCGCCTGCGGTTTGCCCAACGCATTGCCGCCTACCTGCTGTTCCTCGCGGAGCACACCGGACTCGCGCTGGCGGGGCGCTGCCGGGAGGCGGAGGCGCGGCTGGCCGGCTACGCCACGCTCGACGCCTTGGTGGCCGATATTGCAGGCTAGCCCACACGATCCGCCATGAGCCGGCCTTTTATCCACGACGACTTTTTGCTCCAGACGGACGCCGCGCGTGAGCTCTACCACGGCTTCGCGGCGGGCGAGCCGATTTACGATTACCACTGCCACTTGCCGCCGAAGCTGATCGCCGAAAATCATCGTTTTGGCGACCTGGCGGAAGTGTGGCTTGGTGGCGACCACTACAAATGGCGCGCGATGCGCACCAATGGGGTGGCTGAGCGTTTTTGCACCGGGGACGCGTCACCCCGCGAGAAGTTCGACGCGTGGTGCGCGACCGTGCCGCACACGCTGGGCAATCCGCTTTATCATTGGTCGCACCTGGAGTTGAAACGGGTCTTTGGGCTGGACGTGACCATCAACCCGGCGAGTGCCGATACGATTTGGCGCGAGGCGAATGCCAAGCTCGCGTCCCTGCGGGTGCACGATCTGTTGAGTGCCAGCCGCGTGGCCGTCATTTGCACGACCGATGATCCGGCGGACTCGCTGGATGAACACGAACGCATTCGTGCCCTGAACCTGCGCACGCGGGTCTATCCGACCTATCGTCCGGACCGGGCCCTGGGGGTCGACGACCCCGCCGCCTACAACGCCTGGTTGGAAAAGCTAGGTGCCGAGGCGCGGTGCCGGGTGAGAAGCTTCGACGACCTTTTGGCCGCGCTCCGCCGCCGGCATGATGACTTCCATGCCATCGGCTGCCGCTTGTCCGATCATGGACTGGAGCAGGCGCTGGCCGAGCCCTGCGATGCGGGCGAGGCGGCGGCCATTTTCATGGAGGCGCGCGCCGGCCGGGCCGCCACGCCGGAGGACGGGGCGAAGTTTGGTTCTTTCCTCATGCGCGAATTCGGCCGCTGGGACGCGGCCAAGGGATGGACGAAGCAGTTGCACCTCGGTGCGCAACGCAACAACAACACCCGCCTGCGGCGGGCCCTGGGTCCCGACACCGGTTTTGACAGTATCGGTGATCGACTCCAGATGCGGGCCTTGGGGCGTTACCTCGATTCGCTCGATGCCACCGACGAACTCCCGCGCACGGTGCTCTACAACCTGAACCCGGCCGACAACTACGCGTTCGCCACCATGATCGGAAATTTTCAAGACGGCTCGGTGCCCGGAAAATTGCAGTTCGGCTCGGGCTGGTGGTTTCTCGACCAGAAAGAGGCGATGGAGTGGCAGCTCGGTGCGTTGATGAACCTCGGGTTGTTGTCGCGTTTCGTCGGCATGCTCACGGACTCCCGCAGCTTCCTCAGCTATCCGCGACACGAGTATTTCCGCCGCGTGCTGTGCAATCTCCTCGGCGGCATGATGGAGCGGGGCGAGATCCCGGACGATCGTGGCCTGGTCGGTGGCACGGTGCGGGCAATCTGTTTTGCCAACGCCCGGGACTATTTCCGGCTCGGATTGGATCCGGCCTACGCCAAAGCCTGAGCCGCAGTCAGGCGCAGGCCTGCAGGGTGGCGCGCACGTCGGCCGGCAATCGACCGGTTTCGCCAGGATTGGGAAACCGGCCGCAATTTTGATCTCCTCTTCCTCGACCTGACCATCCCCGGCGGCCTCGGCGGCTGCGAAACCTTGGAGGTTATCCGGGCCTTCAATCCGGGCGTATGCGCCGTCGTCATGAGCGGCTTCACCGACGGCAAGGTCATGGCCAACCCGCAGGCCGCCGGTTTCGCCGGAGTCCTGCCGAAGCCTTTCACCACGGCCGACCTGGTCCGCGTGATCGCACAGTTAAAGCCTTAGGCCGCCGCGGCATGGCGGCAGAAGCCGGCCAGCTGCCGGTCCGTGATCGCCCGGCTGCGCTGCAAGGCAAAGATCGTCTGCGGCTCCCACAGCTGGGAGCGGAGCGGTTCGAGAAAACGCTTCGGGAGGTCCGGGGATTCGAGGTGTGCGAGAATCCGCAGCGTTTGCCGGGAAGCCGGCAGGCCCAGCCACTCGAGCACGCCGAAAATGCCGCTGCGCCCGTGCACGGCGTTGATCTCGTCCCAGGCCGCGTGACCGCCGCCGCGCAGCCCCGTGTGATTGGCGAGGAAAGCCGTGAGAGCGGGCGCTCGGACCAGGTCCTCCCTCAGGCGGGGGCAGCGCGCGGCCACGAGCAGGGCCTCCATGCGGTTGTAGGCGAAGCCGGCCAGGAACGTGCGGACGTCGCCGGGCACGAACTCCAGGAAGGGGCGCCAGTCCTGTTTGCGGCATTCCAACGAAGCGGCTTCGAGGAGCTCGGTCGTGGGTTCGACGGCGATCCAGTCTTCGCCGTAAAGCCGCTCAAAGCGGACTTCCGGCCAGGGCGTGACGCGATGGAGGTCGCCGTAGTGGGACCACTTGAGGGAGACGGGCAGGGTGTTCATTTGCGGGCGGCGGGTGAGGGAGATCATGCGCCAAATCTTACCGGTTGGGGTGGGACATTGCTTGGCCCAGCCTAAAAAATGTGCAGATTTCTTTTATGCCCGGCCCGGTGCAGCTTTCCCGTCCCCCCTTGGATCGTATGCTCCGGATCCACGAC
>JBMSWZ010000006.1:0-14995 GCA_049425105.1 Cephaloticoccus sp. | reverse complement strand
CCCGCCGTCGCCATCATGGGCGCGTTCCTCTTTGCCGGCGGCGCGGAAAGCTTCCTCATGGGTCTCTATGGCGTCGGCATCGCCGCCGTCGGCATGCTCTCAACCCTCGGCATCACCCTCGCGACCGATGCCTACGGTCCGATCGCGGACAACGCCGGCGGCAACGCCGAGATGTCCGGCCAGGAGCCGAACGTGCGCAAGCGCACCGACATGCTCGACTCGCTCGGCAACACCACGGCCGCGACCGGCAAGGGCTTCGCCATCGGTTCCGCCGCCCTCACCGCCCTCGCCCTCTTTGCCGCCTACGTGCAGATCGTGCAGACGCAGATCACCATGCAGGCCGTCGCCTACGGCAAGGATCATGCCGGCGAAACCGTCAGCCCCGTCGCCGTGCACCAAGGCTACGGCAAGTTTGCCGTCGCGTTCCCCGGCGCGATGAACGACGGCAGCGATTACTTCGACGGCGCGCTCTTCCTGCCCTCGCACGAGCTGCCGCGCAAGGCCCTCAAGGATCTCGCCATCGGCGCCCAGCTCCCGGTCACGGCCATTGGCGACAATCCCTTCGCCGCCAACCGCTACTCCGCCACCTGGGCGGACCACGGCGCGAGCTTTGACATCGTCTCGTCCCGCCAGGCCACCATCGACGAAATCATGGCTTACTACGACGTGACGCTGACCAACCCGAAGGTCATCGCCGGCCTGTTCATCGGCGTGTTGCTCACCTTCCTGTTCTGCGCGCTGACGATGAACGCCGTCGGCCGCGCAGCCTACCAGATGATGCGCGAGTGCCGCCGCCAGTTTGGCAAGATGCGCGAGGCCTTCCGCGCCTCGGGCATGACCGAGGAAAAGATCGCTGATCCCGAATCCTGGCCGAAGCGCGTGAACTTCGAGGGGGTGGACTATCCCGACTACGCCAACTGCGTCTCGATCTCCACCGCCGGCGCGCAGCGCGAAATGGTCATCCCCTCCATCCTCGCCATCGTCGCGCCCATCGCCCTCGGTCTGCTGCTCGGGGTCGCGGGCGTGCTCGGCATGCTCGCCGGCGGCCTGGTTTCCGGCTTCGCGGTCGCGGTCTTCATGGCCAACGCCGGCGGCGCCTGGGACAACGCCAAGAAGCTCCTCGAATCCTACGGCCGCATCACCGCGGACGACATGAAGCACCACCTCGCCACCCGCGAGGGCGTGCCCGCCGAGGTGCGCGAGGCCATCCTCGCCCGCGCCGAGGAAGAGATCGCCGCCGGCCGCCCCAAGACCATCGTCTACGGCAAGGGTTCGCCCGACCACAAGGCGACCGTCGTCGGCGACACCGTGGGCGACCCGTTCAAGGACACTTCCGGCCCGTCCCTGAACATCCTGATCAAACTGATCTCGATCGTCTCCGTGGTGTTCGCCGGCCTGATCGTGCGCTTCGCCCCCACGATCGGCCATTGGATCGGGTTGAACTGAGTCCGACCGGGCTTTCCCCCTTCCCGGCCGCGGTTTCCACCGCGGCCGTTTTTTTTGCGCCGGACAACCGCTTGCTTCCCCCGGCGGGTCGGGTAACGTGACGGTCTCACGCCATGGCCGCCTTCGACCTTGCCGCCTACCTCGCCCGCCTCGGCTGCCCCGCCGAATCGTTGTCGCCTGACTCCGCCACCCTTGGCCGGTTACACCGTCATCACGTGCAGGCCGTCCCGTTCGAGAATCTCGACGTCTTGCTGGGACACCGCATCTCCACTGATCCGACGCAGGTCTTTGCCAAATTGGTCACGGCCCGGCGCGGCGGATATTGCTTCGAACAGAACACCCTCTTCTTGGAAATCCTGCGGCAAATCGGTTTCGCCGTGACTCCCTTGCTGGCGCGGGTCCGCTGGAATGTGCCGCCCGAGGTCCGCACGCCGCTTACGCACATGGTGCTGCGCGTCGAGATCGCGGGCGCACCGTGGCTGGCTGACGTCGGGTTCGGTGGCGTCGGCACGCCGGCTCCGTTGCGCCTCGACACCGACGCGGAACAACCCACATCCCACGAGCCCCGCCGCCTGCGGTGGCGCGACGGCCTGCACGTGCACCAGGTGCGCATCGGCGCCGACTGGCGCGATGTCTACGAATTCGCGCCGACGGAGCCCGCACCCGTCGACTTCGAACTCGGCAACTGGTTCAGTTGCACCCATCCGCGGGCGATGTTCACCCACAACCTCGTCGTCACCCGAGTGACCCCCGACGGCCGTCACAGCATTTACAACCGCGAATACACCTGGCGCGAGTGCTCGGGCGCCGCGACCACCGCGCCGATTGCTTCACCGGCAGACCTGCTGGGGTTGCTGCGCGAGAAATTTGCGATCGACCTGCCGGCCGCCCCCCGGATCGAGATTCCCGCGGCGCCGTGGTGACGCGGAATTCGCCCGCGAAGGTTGTCAGTCGGGCACCAGTGCGATAGGGATTGATCCATGGACTACGTGAACTTCGGCCGCACGGGCGTAAAGGTCAGCCCGCTCACCCTCGGATGCATGATGTTTGGCGGGAAGACCGACCTTGAAGAGACCTGCCGCATCGTCGACCGCGCGCTCGACGCCGGCGTCAACTGCATCGACACCGCCAACGTCTACTCGCGCGGCAAGAGCGAGGAGTTCACCGGCGAGGCGCTCAAGCGCAACGGCCGGCGCGAGCACGTCTTCCTGTGCACCAAGGTGCACGGCGTCATGGATCCCGACGAGCCGAACGCCCGCGGCAATTCCCGCCGGCACCTCATCGCGCAGTGCGAGGCCAGCCTGCGCCGCCTGCAGACCGACTACCTCGACCTCTACCAGATTCACCGGCCGCAGCCCGAGATCCCGATCGACGAGACCCTGCGCGCGCTCGACGACCTCGTGCGTGCCGGCAAGGTCCGCTACACCGGCACGTCGACCTTCGCCGCGTGGCAATTCCTGGAGTCGCTCTGGTGCGCCATGGAGCACCACCTCACGCCGTTCTCCTCGGAGCAACCGCCCTACAACCTGCTCGACCGCCGCATCGAGCGCGAACTGCTCCCAATGTGCCGCACCTACGGGATCGCCACACTGCCGTGGAGCCCCCTCGCCAGCGGCATGCTCTCGGGTAAATACCGCGCCGGCCAGAAACCGCCGGAGGGCTCGCGCTTCGCGGGCCTGAAAGACAGCCCGTTCCTCTCCCAGCGCTGGAACGACGGCTCGCTCGCCGCGGTGGAAAAACTCCTGCCCCTCGCCGCCGCCAAGGGTCTGCCGCTCTCGCAATTCGCCCTGGCGTGGGTCATCCGCCAGCCCGGCGTCACCAGCCCGATCATCGGCCCGCGCACGCTCGCCCAGTTGGAGGACAACCTCAAGGCGGTCGACGTGACCTTCACCGCCGATGAACTCGCCGCCATCGATGCGATCGTGCCGCCGGGCACGCATGTGTCGGAGTATTACCAGGCCGCCTTCGGCCCGCATCCGCACCGCTGGTGATTTCAATTTATGCGCTACCGCAACTTCGGCCGTCACGGCTTCTCCTGTTCGGAAATCGGTTTTGGCGCCTGGGCCATCGGCGGCGCCTGGGGCGAGCAACGCGAGGATGACTCGCTCGCCGCGCTGCACCGCGCGCTCGATCTCGGCTGCAACTTCATCGACACCGCCGCGGGTTACGGGGAGGGCCGCAGCGAGCGCCTGATTGCGCGGGTGTTGGCGGACCGCCGCGCCGCCGGGATATCCGAAAACGTTTTCGTGGCCACCAAGACCCCGCCTTCCGCCGGCGCCTGGCCGCCCTCGCCCTACGACGTCGCCGTCGAGCGCTACAGCGAAGCCTACCTGCGCGCCAACATTGCGGAACGGCTCGCGAACCTCGGCACCCCGCGGCTCGATCTCCTGCAACTGCACACGTGGACCCGCGCCTGGAACCGCAACCCCACGCCGTTCAAAGTCCTGCGCCAACTGCAGCAAGAGGGCCTGGTCGGGCTCATCGGCGTCTCCACGCCCGAGCATGACCAGAACAGCGTCATCGACCTGATGCGCGGCGGCTGGGTCGACAGCGTGCAGGTGATCTACAACCTTTTCGAACAGGAACCCGCCGCCGAGCTGCTCGACACGGCCAAGGAATGCGGCGTTGGCATCATCGTGCGCGTGGCCTTAGACGAGGGCGCGCTCACGGGCAAGTTCACCGCCGACACGACTTTTCCGGACGGCGACTTCCGCCAGGGCTATTTCGCCGGCGACCGGATGGCGCGCACCGTCGCCCGGGTTGAGGCGATCCGCGCGGACCTGGCCGGCACCGACTTCACGCTCGCGCAAGCGGCCTTGAAATTCGTGCTCGCCCACCCGGCGGTGTCGACGGTGATACCGGGGATTCGCCATCCCGCGCAGGCCGAAGCCAACTGCGGGGTCAGCGACCTGCCGGACCTGCCGGCCGCCTTGCTTCAGCAATTGCGCCGGCACGCATGGCGGCGCGCGTTCTGGTATGGCGGCAAGTAGCCTTGCACGGCAGGCGCCGGCTGCGATGCTGGCCGCGTGCCGCCGGTGCTGTTCCTCGCCCCGCTTTTCCTGCTCTTCGAGCTCTGGCAGCTCGTGATCTGCGAGCGTTATGTCGGCATCCGCCAGATCGAGCGCAACGGCGACCCGCGCGAACTCGGCCCCAGCGAGCCCATCTCCTTGCTCTGGACCGCCACCCTCTTCGCCTACTGGGGCTGGATGGTCCTGTTGCTGTTTCAATCCTTCGGCCGCGTGCACGGCCTCGGGCTCATCGCCGTGACCCTGCTCGCCTACGGCCTGCGGCGCGTCTGCGGCCTGAAATGGCTGCTGGTGGTGCCGACGTTCGAGGGGGCGGTGCGGATCGGCCTGCTGTTCTCGCTCTGCGTCTACGTCTGGCGCCGGCTGTAGGCCTGCGGTGATTACGTAGCCCGGCTGCCCGTAATACTACCGATGCGCCCGCGCGCCCGGGCTTGGTATCATGGTCGACGTCACGATGACCCGACCCGTGAAGCTCACGTCTTTCCCCTCCTTGCTCGCCGTCGGCCTGGCCGCGACCGGATGCAATGCCATCACGGCCAAACTTGAGCCGCCACCGGCCCCGGCCTACACGAACGAGGCCTTGGACCTGCCCGGCATGCTGGACGGACGGATTGCCCCTCAGGTTTCGGTCCAACCCTCCACGCCGACCTCGCTCGCTCCCTCGCCGACCGCCCTCAGCTTCAAACCGCGCCCGGCTCGTGCCTGGCCGCGACCCGACCGCTCCTGACTCATGCGATTCCCTGCGCCGGGCTTCTTGTTGCTCCTCCTCCTGACCCCGGCCGCATTGGGGTTTTCGAGCGCGGCGACCATCCAGGTGGCCTTCACCCAGCTCGACCATAACAGTGACCGCAGCCTTGGCTTGGTGGAGTGGGACCAGCACGCGCTCGCCCTTTTCCAAGCGGCGGACCGCAACCAGGACCAAGCCCTGGAACCCGACGAGGTGCCCGCCGAGGCCGAGGCGGGCGGCACCTTTGACCGCTTTGATTTCAATCATGACGGCCGGCTTTCGCGCGACGAATTCATGCAGCTCCGACGCGCGCTGTTTGCGGTCGGCGACATCAACGCGAACCGGCAGCTCGACGCCACGGAATACGAACTTTTCCGCCTGCTGTCCGACGCCGGCTGGGTGGACGTCAATCACGACGGCCGCCTCAACTACGACGAGCTCCGCGCCAATCTTACGCTGGTCTTCACCCACGCCGACAGCAACGGCGACGGGGCGCTGGCCGCGGACGAAGCCCGATTTCTGACCCCCATCACCTACGCGGCACTGACCGCCGGAGGGCCGCTCGATGCGGCCCGGCTGCACGCGCACTACCGCTACCTCCTGACCGGCGAATGATCCGGTCGCGGCCTAGTGATTGAGCCGCTGGGTGAAGCCCTTCGGCACCGCCGGCGCAAACGTGCGCGCAAAAAAATCCTGGGCCGGGCCGATCAGCTTCGCGCTCTGGCTGTAGTCGCCTGCCCATGAATTCGGCAGGCAGATGCGCTTGATGACTCCCTTCCCGATCTTGTCCGGCGCCTCGCGGTCCGGGATGAGCTCCACCGAAAACCGGGGATCCACCGTGTGCACGATGTAGTGCTTCGATCCCGCCTTCCCTTCCCGCTCGATCCGCAGAAAATGGCTGAAGCTCATTGGCGCCACCCTGTCGCCTCTTCACCGCCGTGACAACCCTGGAGTGCACGGCGGTTTCTCCTTGAGCCAGTCCCGGCTCCGGCACACATAATCCCGCGCGCCGCCGCCACCCCATGAGCACTCTGCCATCCGATACCCCGCGACTCCCCAAATGGCCCTTTCTCCTCGGCGACGCGCTCCTGCTCGGCACCGCCGCGCTGCTCGCCGCCCGCAGCCCCTCGCCCTATCCCGCCAATATCGTCCTCACCATCGCGATCTGCGTGATCGTGGGCTGCATTCTCGGCGCCGTGCCGTTCCTCACCGATTACGCCCACCGGCAGGACGAAGCGCTTGATGAGCGCCAGCGCGGCCTCGAGGCCCTGGCACGCACCATCGCGGACTCGGCCGAGCAAATCAGCGTGGCCGCGAACAGCATGCACGAGGCCGCCGACCACACGCGCCGGCAGGTCGCCCAATTCGAGGCGATGCCGGACACCGTCAGCGACGGCCTGAACGAATTGAGCCAGCAGGTGACGACCACGCTCAATGGCGCCATTGAGTCCCTGCAGAAGGAATTGAAGGGGTGGAAAGCCACCGAGACCAAGCCGAAGTCCGACGCCACGCTGGAGAAACTCTCGCAGTTGCACAGCCGGCTGGAAGAGTTGGAGACCGCCCTGAGCGAACAGATTGATGCGCTGGCCACGCCCGCCCCCGTCGCCGTGCCCGCCCCGGCGGCCGCGCCGTTGCCGCCGGCCACGCCTGCCCCACCGGTCGAGCCGGCCCCCAAGCCCACGCCGGCACCGGTCACCGTCGCCCCGACGCCCAAGCCGGCACCGATCGAGCCCGTCACCAAACCGACGACCGCGCCCGCGCCGGTTTTACCGCCTGAAGCCGCACCGGCGCCAACGGAAAAGCCCGAGCCGGAGCCCGCGGCCAAGCAGATCGAGGCCGATGCGCCGAAACCGATCAAAAAAGCCCCTCCGCCCAAGAAGCCGAAAGCCGACGAGGGCGGCGAACTGGATTTGGGCGAACTGCCCGCACCGCTGGCGGCCAAGGCCGGCCCCACGACCGACAATGTCACCCGCCTGCTGGTCACCGCCTACATCGGCATTGGCAATCGTCTCTTCATCCGCGGCGAGGGCCCCGGTCTCAGTCCCGATGAAGGCGTGCCGCTGCAGTTCGTCTCGATCGGCAAATGGCAGTGGGAAACCAAGGACGCCACCGGGACGGTGAGGGCGCGGTTGTTCAAAAACGACGAAGTCGAGTGCGTCGCGCTGGGTGAGATCAGACTCGAGCCCGGCCACCAAGCCGAGGTTTCCGCCTCGTTCTGATCAGCGCGCCGGCGGGAAAGGCTGGCGCTGCAACTCGGCGCGGGGCACCTCGTTGGCGAGTGCGACCAGTTCGTCGATCAACTGCGTCGGGTCCTCGTCCTGGCGCAGCGCGAGAAAAGCCCGGCGCGCGGCTTCGTAGGCTGTGGGGTTGCGCAGCCAGCCGGAGATAATCTCGGAAAAATCCGCCGGCCACTCGACCTTCAGCGACCCGGCGCCGTTGCGGAAGAATTTCCACGTCAATTGCTCCTGCGGCATGATGCCGCCAAAGGCGTTGAAGATGATCGGGCAGCCGAACGCCAGGGCCTTGGCGCAGGTGGTCGTGCCCCCGCGGGTCACAATCACGTCGCTGACCTGCAGGAGCAGGTGCATGATCTCGGTATAGCCCTCGATGTAACAGCTGAACTCCGGGTGATGGGTGCGCCAGTGGATGAGCTCGTTGTAAGCCTGCTTGTTGCGGCCGCAGATGACGATCGCCTGGCATTTGTCCGCATGCCGCAGCAGCGCCGGCAGGAGCGCGAAGTGGTTGTTCGCGCCGTTGCCGCCCGTGGCCAGGAACACCGTGAAACGATCCGGCCGCAAGCCCAGTTGGTGCTCGCGGTAATGGGCGCGCTCATACTCGGGGATCGTCTCGAGGTGCGCGCGCGGGCGCATGAGCAGGCCGCGCACGCGGGCGCGCTCGCGCGGGATGCCCTTCTTCACGGCGTAGTCGCCGGCGGTCGGCGTGCGCGAAAAATACCGGTCCACCGTGGGCTCGATCCAGTTGCGCGAATACCCCCAGCCCCCGGAGAACTCGCCGCAATAGGTGGCGGTGCGGACGTGCCCGGGCCCGAGCACCTCGCGGGCCAGCTGGAAGTAGCCGCGATTGAGGCAATCGTGCACGCTCAGGACCAGGTGCGGTCGGTAGCTTTCGATCACTTCTCGATAATAACGGCGCCCCAGGGTCACCGTGCTTCGGTTCAGGAAACTCAGGCCCTCCACCACCGTGTAGAGGATCTTGTGCATCCACGGGGACTTTTTCTGGATCCAATTGTAGAGGTTGACCCCTAAGCGCGCGATCAAGG
Source organism: Cephaloticoccus sp. (assembly GCA_049425105.1). Lineage (GTDB taxonomy): Bacteria > Verrucomicrobiota > Verrucomicrobiia > Opitutales > Opitutaceae > Cephaloticoccus. The sequence goes on along the minus strand of JBMSWZ010000006.1, from coordinate 6,516 downwards.
AGGACTCCTCCAGCATCTGCTCGATGCGCACGTCCACGTCGTGACGATAGAGCTGAAAGCACCATTCGGCGAAGGCCTCGGCGCGGGCGTCGTGGCCGCCGCCGGTGCTGGAGGTGAGGACAAGGATGCGGACTTTGGACATGCCTAGAGGTCGAAATAGTGCGCCTGGATCCGGCGCTTGAGCCCGAGCGAGCCGAATCGCGCGAGGAAGGGCGCGATCACGGCCTGGAAGAATCGGCCGCACCGCACCGTGCCGCTGCGCCGCCGCCACAAGGCCCGGCGCAGGGCCTGCGCCGCGTGGGCCGGCCGCGGACCGCTGCGCATCAGCCGGGCAAAGGCGGCCCAGGCCCGCTGCATCGCGGGCGTCTCCGGCCCGGGCGGACGCTGCACCGCGCCTTCAAACTCCGTGCGATAGTCACCCGGGCGGACATCGAGGATCACGATGCCCGAGCCGGCCGTTTCAATCATGAGACTCTCGTTCAGTGCCGTGAGGCCGGCCTTGGTCATGTTGTAGGCGCTCTGAAACGGCAGGGGGAACTCCGCGGCCAGCGACGAGATGTTCACCAGCGCACCGGCCTTCCCGCGCGCCCGCCAGTCCGCCAGCGCCACATGCGCAAGGCGCGCCGTGTTGACCAGCATCACCTGCAGCTGCGCCTCCCACACGCGAAAGTCGGTCGCGGCAAAGTCGCCGAAGACGCCGAACCCGGCGTTGTTGATCACAAGGTCAAACCCGCCCGCCGACTCGGCCGCCGCGCGCATGGTGCGCTCCGCCTCGGCGCCGTCGGCCAGGTCAAGCACCACCGCCGAAAAGCCCGGGACGTCGGCCAGCGGGGCCAGCCGCGCGGCCGACCGCGCCGTGCCCCACACGCGGAGCCCCTCGGCGAGGAGCATCTCGGTGAACGCCCGCCCCAAACCCGTGCTGGCGCCCGTCACGAACGCCGTGCGGTAAATCGAGGAAAGGCGCGCGGGGTTGGGCACGTTAGTGGGCGCGCTTGAACACGAGGCTCACGTTCGCCCCGCCGAATCCGCTGCTGTTGTTGAGCACCACTTCGGGGCCCTGGTCCAGCGTGGTCCGGATGATGTTCAGCCCTTCGCACTCGGGATCGAGGCGGGAAATGTGCGCCGAGCCCGGCATGAAGCCGTCGCGCAGGGCGAGGGCGCAAAACGCGCTTTCCATCGCGCCCGCCAGCGAGAGGCCGTGGCCGGTGAGCGCCTTGGTGCTGCTCACCGCCGGACTGCAGTCGGCAAACACCGCCTTGAGCGCCCGGGCCTCGGAAATGTCGCCAATCGGCGTGGAGGTCGCATGGGCATTGATGTAGTCGATTGCGGCCGGCTCGACGCGGGTGGCGCGCAGGGCATTGATCATCGCCGCCTGGAGGCCCTCGCCGTCGGGATGCGAGATGGCCACGTTGTGGCCGTCGGAGGCCTGCCCCCAGCCCAAAAATTCGCCGTAGACCTTGGCCCCGCGCCGCGCCACCTCGTCCTCGGTCTCCAGCACCAGCACGGCCGCTCCCCCGGTGCCGACAAAGCCGTCGCGACCGGCATCGAAGGGCCGGGAAGCCAGCGCCGGATCCGTTTGCAGCGAAAGGGCGCGCATGCCGGCAAAAGGCAGGATGCTGTCGACATTGCCGTCCTCGGCCCCGACGACGAACATGCGCTTTTGCCGGCCCATCACCAGGTCGTCGAAGGCATACCCCATCGCGTGGGAGGACGAGGCGCAGGCGGAGGAGAAGCCGCAGGAGGCGCCCTTGATCTTGAAGTGCGCGACCAGGTTGAAATTCAGGGTGCCGGAAATCGCGGCGACGATGCCGAGCGGCGAACAACGCATCACGCCGACATTGTGCATGCGGTTGAGCATGTAGCCCATCAGCTGGGGCGACCCGCCGGAGGCGGCGTAAAGTCCGGTGTCGGGGTTCGAGACCTCGGCCTCGTCCAAGCCCGCGTCGGCGATCGCCTGCTGCATCGCACACCACGCGTAAACGCCGTGCGGCGCCATGCCGCGGATGATCTCGCGTTTGATCCGGTAGACCGCGGGGTAGCTCCAGTCCTCGGGATCATTGGAATCCGTCACGAAGTCGCGCACGGGCGCCGCCACCTTGACCGGCACCGTGTCCGGCGCAAACGGCGGATAGGTCAGGATGCCGTGGCGCAACTCACGCAGGCTGGTGGTGACCGAGGCCACATCGTTGCCGATGCTGGTGATCAGACCGAGTCCGGTGATGAATACTCTGGGCATGGGTTGGGAGACAGGACGTGGATAATTCCGTTGCAGGGAACCACCGGTCAATTTCGGGCCTGCATGCAAGGCGTTTGACCGGCATTGGTCAACGCGGGAGACGCCGCCTCAACCAACCGTTCCGGTCACCAACCTCAGGAACCGGCCGACGTGCGCGCGGGCGCCGGAGCTTCGTCAGCCTTGGCCTTGGCCGTGCCGTTGACCGCATGGTCCACCGGCTGCGCCAGGGCCTCGGCAAAACCAAAAGTCAGGGTGATTTCCTCGACGATCGCGGCCTTTTCCTGGCCGACGCGAATCGAGCCCTCAAAGGTCGCGAGCGGCATCTTCGTGCGGCGGGGCTTGATCGAGAGCGTCAGGATATCGCCGGGCCGGCAAACGCGGTGGGCGCGGACGCCTTCGCAGCCGGTGAAGAAAATCTGGGAGGAGTTGACGATCTTGCCCGGTTCGGGCGTCAGGCCCTCGAGCAAATACAGCACCGCGAGCTGACCGAGCGCCTCAAGCATGATGGAGGCGGGCATCACCGGATTGTCCTTGAAGTGCCCCTGCAGGAAAAATTCCTGGCCGGTGATCTTGTATTTGGCGTTGGCCCCGCCGGAGCTGACGGAGGCCTCGTTGAGGAACAGGAACGGCGGCTGGATCGGCATCACCGTGGCGATGTGCTCGATCGGCAAAAACTTGGTTGGCTGCGGCAGCGGCAGGCCACGCACCTTGCAGTCGATGAAAAGCTTCACATCGCCGACCGTGCGGAGGTTGCGCAGCTCCTCGTTGTTGATCGCCATCTGGAGGACTTCCTCCACGAGGATCACGATCTCCATCATGGTGAGGGAGTCGATGCCCAGATCCTCGATCAGGCGCAGGTCGTCGTCCGCATCCTTCAGCTTCACCCGCAGGTCGGGCTCGACGAAGCGCTCGACGACACCGATGACCACGGCGGGGAGATGCTCGGGGTTGCCCGTCCGGCGATATTGCACAGCCGCTTCAAAGGTCGACGGCGAGCACCGCTTCAAGGATTCGCGCAATGACGCCTCGTCTTCGGGGGTGAAGGTCTTGGCTTCCTGCGCAAAGGGTTTGTTGGTGCCCGAACCGGGCTGGGCTGCTTCGGCCATTGTTTGCTCCTTGTATGTAACGGGCCTTCAGAATGTAAAACCATTTCTTGGGCACAAACCTCGGCGAACATGCGCATCATCAAGGGGAATCGCAACCGCCGCTAAATCGCTCTCAGCCCTTTGCTTGCCTGAGGCAGACCCCGGTGATTGAGTGCCGGACCAACCCCATTTCTGCTTTCCATGCACCCGCGGACCCATGTTTTCATCACGCACGAGTTTTTCCCTCGCCGTGGCGGCATCGCGACCTTTGTGGAGGAGATGGCGCTGGCCGCCGCCCAAGCCGGCCTGACTGTCGAGGTGTGGGCCCAGGCGCTCCCCCAGCAGGCCCGGGAAAAGGTCCGGCCGTATCGGGTGGTCCGCCTGCCGCTTGCTGGTTCCCACGATTTCTCCTGTCAGGTAAAACTGGCCTGGCAGCTCGTCCGCCACCGCCGGGGCCTGCGCGGGGCGACCGTCTACTTGGTCGAGCCGGGACCCATGCTGACGCTGATGTGGCTGCAGTTCTTCCATGCTTTCCGGCCCCGGCAGGTGCTCCTGACCTTTCACGGGTCGGAAATCCTGCGGTTCGCGCGGAATCCGTTCATCCGGCCCTGCGCTCGCCGGCTGATCCGGCACGCCGAGCGCATCAGCACCCTCACCCACTACACCAAGAACCTCCTGCTGACCCATTTCCCGGAGGCAGCCGGCAAGGTCGTCCTCACGCCCGGGGCGCTCCGTCATGGCTTCAACCAGGCGATCCCGGCCGTGACCAAACCGACCGACCGTCTGGTCGTGCTCACCGTCGGCCGGCTGCATCCCCGCAAGGGCCAGTTGCAGACACTGGCGGCCCTGGCGGCGCTGCCCGCGGCCACGCGCGCCAAAATTGAATACTGGCTGGTCGGCTCTGCCAGCAAAGGCGACTACGAACACCGTCTCAGCCGCGAGGCGGCGCAGGCTGACCTCCATGTGCGCTTTCTCGGTGATGTGCCCGACGAGCAACTTGGCGCGATCTACGCCCAGGCCGATATCTTTGCCCTGACCAGCATCCCCCACGGCGCAAGCATCGAGGGCTTTGGCTTGGTTTACCTCGAGGCCGCCGCCCGCGGCCTGCCGGTGGTGGCCCACGACGTCGGCGGGGTCAGCGAGGCCATGCGCGCAGGCGAGACCGGCCTGCTGGTGCCGCCGGACCAACCGGCGGCCCTGACCGCCGCTTTCGCCCGCTTGATCGATGACGCCGACCTGCGCGCCCGCTACGGCGCCGCGGGCCGGGAATGGGCCCGCCGCCACGACTGGAGGGCATCAGCGGCGTTGCTATTCGCGTCAATGTCACCTGAGTCAAAGCCATGATCACGTCGCGCAGCCAGGTTACCGTCCGTTATGCGGAGACCGACATGATGGGCATCGTGTATCACGCGAACTTCCTGCCGTGGTTCGAAATCGGCCGCACCACGCTGCTGCGCGAGCAGAGCCTGCCCTACCGTGATCTCGAAACCATGGGCTACCGCCTGCCGGTGCTGGAGATCTCCGCAAAATACCTCCGGCCCGCCGTCTACGACGACACGCTGACCATCATCACGACTTTGAAGGAGAAACCGCTCCTCCGGATCCGGCTCAGCTACGAGGTCCGGCGCGGCCATGAGCTGCTGGCCACCGGCGAAAGCGCGCACGCCTTTATCGATCGGGAGGGCCGCCCGGTGCGGCCGCCGGCGGTTTTTCTTGAACGGATGAACGCAGTGTTCCGGCGCTAGGCCCGCGCCTGCTCCGTCCACCACGCGTATTCCGCGAGGACGTCCGCGTCCGTTTCTTCGGCCCGTGCCGCGCTCAACTGCTTTGCGCCGCCCAGTCGGTGCGCCGCCCAGACCGCATGCACCCGCACCACGGCCGACGGGTGCGCGGCGAGCCGCCCCAGCGCCGGCACCACGGTCGGATCGCCGGTGTTGCCGGCGACCACGCACGCATTGCGCAGCAGGCCGGTGAGCTTGAGCCGCTTGCCCGGCGTGCGACGAAACACCTTGCCAAACTGCTCCGGGGTCATGGCCAGAAGATCCGCCAGGGTCAGCGCCGGCAGGTCGTGCCGCGCGGCCAGCAACAGTCTCCGGCCTTCGGCGGCGAAGCGATTCCAGGGGCAGACCTCCAGGCAGACGTCGCAACCGTAAAGGTGCGGGCCGATGCCTTCCCGCAGCTCGCGCGGGATCACGCCCTTGTTCTCAATGGTCTGGTAGGAAATGCAGCGGCGGGAGTCGACCACGCCCGGCGCGGCGAACGCCTGCGTCGGACAGGCGTCGAGGCAGCGCGTGCATTTGCCGCAAAGCAGGCCGGTGTCGGCGAAATCGCTGGCCTGCGCGCGCACCGGCTGGTCCGGCGGCAGGCCGACGGTCGTGAGCATCGACGCGAGGAAGAGCCAGTTGCCATGCCGGCGCGAGATCAGCATCGCGTTCTTGCCCGCGAACCCGATCCCGGCCTTCGCCGCCCAGCCCCGCTCCAACACGGGCCCGGTGTCGACGTAGTAACGGTAGTCCTCTGCCCCCACGCCCCAAAGCGCCTCCAGCTCCCGCCCTGCCGCCGCCAAAGCCGGCTTGATCGTGTCGTGATAATCCTCCCACAGCGCATAACGCGCCCAGACCGGTCCGGTCTGTTCCAATCCGCCCGGCCAGTAATTGACGCCGAGCATGACGACCGAACGCGCGCCCGGCAGCACGAGCTCGGGTCTCAGGCGTTTTTCCGCGGTGCGTTCCATCCACTGCATGTCGGCATGCATCCCCGCATCGAGCCACCCGCGCAGGCGCACGGGCGGCAGGTCGTGCAGGCGCGCGAACCGCACTTCATCGAAACCCAGCGCCAGCAGGCGCGCGCGCAAGGTCTCCGCGCGGGCGTCCATTGTTCAGGCCCGGTGCGCCCGGGCGAAATCCGCCGCCTCGCGCCGCCACACGCGCACGACGTGGCTGACGATGTCGTTGAGCGGCCGCGCGTCGGTCAGCACGAGACTGCCGGAGCGCTTGTAAATGGACTCGCGCGCGGCGTAGAGCGCGCGGATGCGCGCCATCGGGTCCTCGACCTCCAGCAGGGGCCGGTTGCGGTGGCGCTGGGTGCGTTCGAGCACGGTTTCGAGCGAGGCGTGGAGGCAGACCACGACCCCCTTGGTGCGCAGCAGGTCGAGCATGCCCGGCTGCACCACCAGGCCGCCGCCGCAGGCCACCC
>JBMSWZ010000005.1:0-15163 GCA_049425105.1 Cephaloticoccus sp. | reverse complement strand
CATCCGCCCGCGCCACAGGTCCAAGTACGGAATCGCCGCGGGCGGAGGCGCGACGGGCGAGGGCGGTTCGGACTGCACCGCCCGGGCGGCGACAATGTAGTCCAGCCGTTCCTCCAGCCAGTCGGCATATTCATCGCCCCCCGGCAGGGTTCGCAGCGCGACCAAGGCCGCGCGGGCCTCCGGTTCATAGGTCGCCAGGTCCTCCAGTGAATCCTCATCCAGCGCCCGCTGCAGTTCCGCGGCAAATTCGCTCCAGCGCTCGCGGGTGGGAAACTCGTATTCCTCCTTCACCTCCGGCGGCGCCAACAGGTCGAACAGCACGCGCCCTGTGTCGTAAAGGTCATCCAAGCTCGGCTGGGCCGTGGCCTCCGGCGGCGCGTCCTCGGCCGGCGCCTCCGACTGGGCGGCCGCGAAACGCGGCAGCACGAGCAGCAGGCAGGCGAAGGGGGTGAAAAACTTCATGCGTAACCTTGACCCGCAACCCTGCCCGCGGTTGCACCCGAGGCGAGCCTTCAGGCCGACCCGCCGGGCAATCCACCGTTGACCCTGCCCGGACACGCTTTACTTAGACCCCTCCACCAGCGTGAACCGCGTCTACATCAAGACCTACGGATGCCAGATGAACGAGCGCGACAGCGAGGCCGTCGCGGCGATGCTGCGCGCCCGGGGTTATCGGATCGTGGACGACGAGCACGCGTGCGACATCATGCTGCTCAATACCTGCAGCGTGCGCGACGCGGCGGAGCAAAAGGCCATCGGCAAGGCCGGCTATGTGTCCGCGCGGAAAAAGAAGCAGCCCGACTTCGTCCTCGGCATCCTCGGCTGCATGGCGCAGAACCGCGGCGCGGCCCTGCTCGACGCCCTGCCGGACGTGGACCTCATCGTCGGCACGCAGAAATTTCACCAAGTCCCCGACTACCTCGACAACCTGCGCGCGGCGCGCGAGGCCGGCGTGCCCATCGGCTCGTCGATCGTCGACATCGCCGAGGAGGCCGGTTCGCAAAACACGATCCGGGACCACCTTGAGACCGAGGAAAAGCAGGTCAGCGCCTTCGTCTCGATCCAGCAGGGCTGCAACATGGACTGCCATTTCTGCATCGTGCCGAAGACGCGCGGCGACGAGCGCTCACGGCCGATGGCCGACATCGTGGCCGAGTGCCGGTCGCTTGCCGCCAAGGGCGTGCGCGAGATCACCCTGCTCGGGCAGATCGTCACTTCCTACGGCCGCCGCGACTACGCGCACACCGGCGGCGTCACGCCCTTCGTGCAGCTGATCGAGCAGGTCCACGCCATCGATGGCATTGAGCGCATCCGCTTCACCTCGCCGCACCCGCGCGGGTTCAAGTCCGACCTCGTCGAGGCCTACGGCCGCCTGCCCAAGCTCTGCGAATACGTGCACCTGCCGATGCAGAGCGGGAGCAACCGCATCCTGAAGGCCATGAACCGGCCCTACTCGCGCGAGCGTTACCGCGAGATCGTCGATGCCCTCCGCGCCGTGCGGCCCGACATGTATTTTTCGACCGACATCATCGTCGGCTACCCCGGCGAGACGGAGGAGGACTTCGAGCAGACGCGCGAGCTGTTTGAGGCCTGCAACTACGACATGGCCTACATCTTCAAATACTCCATCCGCAGCGGCACCGTCGCCGCCGACCTCGCCGACCAGGTGCCGGACGAGGAGAAGGAGCGCCGCAACCAGGTGCTGCTCGACATCCTGCGCCGCAATTCCGAGCGCCGCACCGCCGCACTTATCGGCACGGTCGAGGAGGTCCTCGTCGAGGGGCCGGACAAGACCGGCGCCCATTTCACCGGCCGCACCCGCGGCAACCGCGTATGCGTCTTCGACGCCGACGCCCGGCTCGTCGGCCAGCTGGTGCCGCTGCAAATCGAGCGGGCGACCGTCAGCACGCTTTATGGCTCGCTCGTGTTGAGCGGCGTGGAGTCCTGATCTTTCTCTTTCTTCTTTCTCGTAATCTTTATCCCGCGTCGCATGTCCGCCCAATTTGATCACGAACGCCTCAAGGTCTACCAAGAGGCTCTGCGATTCGTGGCGTGGGTGGGGCCGATTATCGATGCATTGCCGGCAAAGTTGACCGCCCGGGATCAACTGGACCGGGCCAGCACCAGTATTGTGCTCAATCTAGCCGAGGGTAACGGGAAACGATCCTATCCTGATCGCTACCGCTATTTTGATATCGCCCGGGGATCCACGGTCGAGTGTGCCGCATGCCTAGATGTGCTGGTGCAGCGAAATCAGTTGGATGCCACCCGCATCACGGAAGGAAAGGCCATCTTGATCGAAGTAGTTTCGATGACCGCCGGCCTCATCGCCCGTTTCTCGTCAGAGGTTCGCGAAGACCAAGCGGCCTACGGTTCTGAGCTTGTGGAGAAAGAGAACGATCCGATGTCCCTGACCCTCGCCACCCTCCTTCCCGGGTTCTTCCTGCTGGCGCTTGGCGGCGCCCTGCTCAGCGGCCGCGCCACGGTCGCGGCCCTGTTGAAGGCCCTGCCGCGCTCGAGCACTGCGGCGGTCCTGTGCTTCGGCGGCGGCGCCGTCTGGTTTCTGTTCAAGGTGTGGCACCTGTCCGAGGCCGACTTCGGCCAATACCGCACGATCCTCACCCTCGCGTTCGGGGCCATCGCGCTCCTCTCGTTCAAGTATGTGCCCGATTTTCTCGCCGTGCGCGGCCTCGCCGTGCTCGTGCTGCTGAGCGCCATGCCGCTGCTCGACGCCGCGTTCATGCACTACGAGCACCCGCAGCGGCTGCTGCTGGTCAGCGTGGTGTATCTCTTCATCGCCATCGCGCTCTACCTCGGCGCTTCACCCTTCCGCCTGCGCGACTTCTTCGAGTGGCTTTTCCGCGCGCCCGGCCGTCCGCGCCTGCTTGGCGGCATCCTCGCCGGCTACGGGCTGCTCCTCGCCATCACCGCGTTCACCTACTGAGACCGTGCCGCCCTCCGCCAACCCCATCCTCCTCGTCCTCGCCGGCCCGGCCGGCTCCGGCAAGAGCACGCTGTGCGAGCGACTGGTGCAGGCGGGCCGCGGGTTCTCCCGGGTCGTGACCACCACCACGCGCGCGCCCCGGCCGGGTGAGATCGACGGCGTGCACTATCATTTTCTCACCCCGACGCAGTTCGACGAAAAGCTCGCCAAGGGCGAATTCCTGGAGTGGGCCTGGGTGCACGGCGACCGCCGCTATGGCACCTTGGCCGCGTCGGTGCTGGACCCCCTGGGCCGCGGGGAAAGTCTCGTCGCCAACGTCGACGTGCAGGGGGTCGCCAGCATGCGCGAAGCCGGCACGCGCTACCCGCTGCTCGCCCGCAGCCTCGCCACGGTCTTCATCAACGTCGGCCCCGCCCAGCTGAAGGAGCGCATCCGCGAGCGCGGCGACGACGAGGCCGAGCTCGCCCGCCGCATGGCCACCGCGGAAAAGGAGATGCAGGAGTCCGCCAAGTTCGAGTTCCACATCGACAGCGGTTCGCGCGATGCCGACTTCGCCGCACTCCTCGCCATCATCGACCAAGCCCGCGCTAGGCTCGCCACGCGGACGGACTGAATCGGCGAGTTCACCGCAAAGCGCGCTAAGGACGCGAAGCCAAGGCAGGAGAAAAAACGCCGGCAATCGCCCTGAAAATGGGCGCGTGTTTCGCGGATTGTCTGTGCGCCCCGGACATGGCAGCGTCCGCCCCATGCATTACGCCCCCCATTTCCGCCGCGGCTTCGCCGCGGGCCTGATTGTCCTGCTGACGGGCCTCGCCGGCTGCGGCAAACGCGAAACCCTCGTGCAGCAGGCCACCCGCGACGGCATCATGCTCGTCGGCAACGGTGCCGAGCCCTCCGACCTTGATCCGCAGACGATCACCGGCATCCCCGAGCGCAACATCACCGCCACGCTGTTCGAGGGCCTGACGCGCAACGACCCCGAGACGCTTGAGGCGCGCCCCGGCGTGGCGGAGAGTTGGGACGTCTCGCCCGACGGCCTCGTCTACACGTTCCACTTGCGCGCGGACGCTGTGTGGTCCGACGGGAAACCCGTCACCGCGCAGGATTTCTACATGTCGTTCCGCCGGTTGCTTTCCGCGCAGCTCGCCTCGGACAACGCCGACCAGCTTTACCTCGTCGTGAACGGCGAGGAATACCACAAGTGCAAGATCACCGACTTCTCGCAGGTCGGCTTCCGCGTGATCGACGACCGCAGGCTCGAGGTGCGCCTGAAATACCCCGCACCCTTCCTGCTCAAGACGATGGGCTCGCGCTCGTGGTATCCCGTGCCGATGCACGTGCTGGAGAAATTCGGCGACCCACTGCTGCCGGGTAACCCCTGGACCCGCCCGGGCAACATCGTGGGCAACGGACCCTTTGTGCTGAAGACGTGGAAGCCCAACAGCTACATCGAGGTCGAGCGCAGTCCGACCTACTGGAATCGTGCCACGGTTCGCCTGAACGGCGTGCGGTTCGTGCCGATGGAAAACCAGCCCGCCGAGGAGGCCGCCTTCCGCGCCGGGCAGCTGCACAAGACCGAGCGCGTGCCGCTGACGAAGATTGCCGTCTACAAGCGCGAGGCGCCGGAGAAGCTCCACATCCATCCCTACTCGGGCGTTTATTACTACAACTTCAACGTGAACCGCGCTCCGTTTGACGACGTGCGCGTGCGCCGCGCGCTCGCCATGGCGGTGGACCGCGTGAGCCTCGTGAACAACGTTACGCTGGCCGGCGAGATTCCCGCCTATCATTTCACTCCCGAGGGCATCGGCGGTTACACCAGTCGCGCCCGCACCAAGCTCGATTTCGACGCCGCGCGCCAACTGTTGGCCGAGGCCGGCTACCCGGGCGGCAAGGGCATCCCGCCGATCACGCTGCTCTACAACACCGCGGAGAACCACCGCGTCATCGCCGAGGCCATCCAGCAGACCTGGAAGCACGAGCTCGGCATCGACATCAAGTTGGAGAACCAAGAGTGGAAGGTCTACTTGGACAACATGCAGCACGAGTTCTACCAGATCTGCCGCGCCGGCCTGATCATGGAGCCCTACGATCCGTCGCAGTTTCTCCGCGTGTTCACCTCGGACTCCGGCTTCAACCGCACCGGCTGGAAGAACGCCGAATACGACCGGCTCTACGAGGAGGTCATGAACTCCAACGACGAAGACGAGCGCCTGACCAAGATGCAGCGCATGGAGGAGATTCTCACCGACGAGATGCCGATTCTCCCGGTCTACTACTACACCAACCAATACCTGATGGACCCCAGCGTCCACGGTTGGGCCGACAACCTCCTCTCGCTCGGGCCGTTCGAGCAGGTGTGGTTGGAGTGAGCCGCCGACATCGGCAGACAAAAAAGCGCGGTCGTGATGACCGCGCTTTTTATAGAGCAAATCGCCTTCGGCTCAGGCCTCCAGCTGCGGGCGGGAGGGCTCGGGCCAGTCGATGTGGTAGAACTTGCCGCGCTTCTGGTCGACGCGCTCGTAGGTGTGGGCGCCGAAGTAGTCGCGCTGGGCCTGGAGCAGGTTGGCCGGGAGGCGGGCCGAGCGGTAGCCGTCGTAGTAGGCGAGGGCGGACGCGAAGGTCGGGACCGGGATGCCGTTCTCGGCGGCCAGGCTGACGACCTTGCGCCAGTTGGCCTGCGCCTGCTGGATGGTTTTGTTGAAATACGGGGCGAGCAGGAGGTTCGCGAGCTTCGGGTTCTTCCCGTAGGCCTCGGTGATCTTCTGCAGGAAAGCCGCGCGGATGATGCAACCGCCGCGCCAGATCTGCGCGATCTGGCCGAAGTTGAGCTTCCAGTTGAACTCGACTTGGGCTTGGCGCATCAGCTGGAAGCCTTGCGCGTAGGAGCAAATCTTCGAGCAGTAAAGCGCGTCGTGGATGGCCTGGATCAGCTCCTTCTTCTTGGCCGGGGAAATCTTCTTCACCTTCGGGCCCTTGAGGACCTTTGCGGCAGCCACGCGCTCTTCCTTGATGGCGGAGAGGCAGCGCGAGAACACGGACTCGGCGATGGTCGGCGCGGCGACGCCCATGTCGAGGGCGTTGACCGAGGTCCACTTGCCTGTGCCCTTCTGGCCGGCGGTGTCGAGGACGACGTCGACGAAGGGCTTCTTCGTGGCGGGGTCCTTTTGCTTGAGGATGTCGGCGGTGATCTCGATCAGGAAGCTGTCGAGCGCGCCCTGATTCCACTGGGTGAAGATGTCGCCCATCTCGGCGGGCTTGAGGCCAAGCAGGCCGCGCATGAGGTCGTAGGCCTCACAGATCATCTGCATGTCGCCATACTCGATGCCGTTGTGGACCATCTTGACGTAGTGACCGGCGCCATTTTCGCCGATGTAGGTGGTGCACGGCACGCCGCCCTTGACGGGTTTGCCGGGCTTGGCGCCGGGGATGGGCTTGCCGGTCTTCTTGTCGACCTTGGCCGCGACGGCCTTCCAGATTTTCTCGAGCTCCTTGAACGCGGCCTTGTCGCCGCCGGGCATAAGCGAGGGGCCGAAACGCGCGCCTTCTTCGCCGCCGGAGACGCCGGAACCGATGAAGCGCAAGCCCTTTTCCTTGAGGGCCTTCTCACGGCGGATGGTGTCGGTCCAGAGGGCGTTGCCGCCGTCGATGATGATGTCGCCCGGTTCAAACAGCGCGGCGAGACCGTCGATCACGGCGTCGGTGGGGCGGCCGGCCTGGACGAGAATGATGGCCTTGCGGGGCTTCGCGAGCGATGCGACGAACTCCTCGAGGGTCTTTGTGCCCACGAGGCCGCCGGGCGTCGCCGGGTTCTCCGCGACAAACTTGTCGGTCTTCTCAGTCGTGCGGTTGTAAACCGAGATCTGGAAACCGTGGTCGGCGATGTTGAGGGCGAGATTCTGACCCATCACGGCAAGCCCGATGAGTCCGATGTCGGAGAGTTCTTTGGCCATAGGCGACCGTCGTTCTAGCGGAACAAGGGCCAAAAACCACCCGATTTTTCAGGGCGGCGTCATAAACCTGCGCCTTACCAGCGGGTCGCCGTCTTTTTGCTCGGGAAGAAGGGCGCGATGGCGTCCACCATCGGCGTGAGGACCTTCGGCTCGTTGCGCTCGTAGATCCAATGAAAGCCCAGCCCGGTCACGATCATGAACACCAAGAAGGTGAGCACGACCTTGTTCACCTGCGAAATGCCACGAATGAGCACGATCGAGAGCGCGAAGATCGCAATGATCATCACCATCTTCAGCCAGAACTCGACGGGAACCCGCTCCAGCTTCTCCAACGTGGTCAGGGCGAAAACCAGCATAAGGGCGTTTTAGTGCAATCCGCTGACATGACGAGCGGAATCCGGTTCATGACAAATTTCACGGATTTTTCGGAGCCGGAGCCGTCGCACAATTGATCCACTCGCTCGCGCCGCCAGCATAGTGCTCCTTCTTCCAGATCGGCACGCGGGCCTTCACCTCGTCGATGATGTAGCGGCAGGCGTCAAAGGCCGCGCCACGATGCGCCGCGCCCACACCGACCCACACCGCTAAGTCGCCGATCTGCAGCGCGCCGACGCGGTGGTGGCAAACCGCGGTGAGCAAATCGAACTTCGCGCGCGCCTCGGCCAGGATCCGCGCCCCTTCGGATTCCGCGAGCTCGGCATACGCTTCGTAGTCGAGCGCGGTCACCGGCTGGCCATCGTTATGATTGCGCACCCAGCCCTCAAACGTCACGCAGGCCCCGGCCCGGGCGTCGCCGAGGCCGGCTTTCAAGGCCACGGGATCAAGCGGTGAGTCAACGATACGGAACATGCCTCAGCCTCCCGCCACCGGGGGAATGAAGACGACCCGGTCGCCTTCCCGCAGCGCCGCATCCGCGGCGACAAAGGCGCCGTTGACCGCGGCGCGCACGCGGTTCGCCGGCAACGAAAAACCATGGCGCGCCTGCAACTCGTCATACAACGCCGCGGGCGTGGCGGCCGTGGTCGTGACCGTCTCCTCCTCGCGCCCGGCCTGCTCGCGCAGCAGGGCGAAATACTGGATCTGCAGCGTCATGCGTCAGCCCGGTAGTCGCGCTTGCCGCCGGTCTTTTCCAACAGCTTCACTTCGCGGATGACGATACCGTGCGAGACGGCCTTGCCCATGTCGTAGAGGGTCAGCGCGGCGATGGTCGCGCCGGTCAGCGCCTCCATCTCCACGCCCGTCTTCGCGTGGATTTCCACCCGGCAATGAATCGTCGCCGTGCGCCCATCGTCGCTCGTGTCGATGGTGACCTGGCAATCCTCCAGCGGCAGGGGGTGACACAGCGGGATGAGCGAGCCGGTCTGCTTCGCGCCCATCACCCCCGCGAGCATCGCGGTCTGAAACACCGGGCCCTTCTTCGTGGCGATATCGCCGTCGTGCAGCAGCGCCGCCAGCTCGGCCGGCAGGTCCACCACCGCCACCGCATGCGCGGTGCGCTGGGTCACGGCCTTGCCGCCGACGTTGACCATCGCGGGTTGGCCTTGGGCGTTGAGGTGAGAGAGCATCGAGAAGAGGTTTTAGCAGGAAGCCGCGGCCGCAACGGATTTCAAACCCAAGCGCGGAATTCCGCCAGGTGGCCGGCGGGAAATTCGTTTTGGTCGGCGGGCAACTCGACGAATCCATCGGTGCCGACCAAGCCGGAAAAGTCGCCGGAGGTGTTCGTCGGGCACGGTCGCGCCACCTGCCCGCCGGCACCGTCATCCTCCAGCCTTACCGGCAACAGGCAGGCCAACGGGGCAGCAAAGACGTGGCGCGCCGCCAGCCTGACCCGGCGCGGGGCCGGCACCATGAGCCGCGAGGCGTGGTCCAGCGCCGGGAGCACGTAGCGGTGCAGGCAGGTGTAGGCCGAGACGGGGTTGCCAGGCAGGGCGAAGACGGAAACCTGACGCTCGCCGAGGCCGAACCAGAACGGTTTGCCGGGGCGCTGGGCGACGCCATGAAAGACCTTCTTCACCCCGAGCGACTCGAGCACGCCGGGCAGGTAGTCGAACTTGCCCTTCGACACGCCGCCGGTGAGGATCACGACGTCAAACTCCGCCAGGATGTGCCACCCCTGGTGCTCGATCTCGTGCTGCATGTCGTGGAGATGAAACCGCTCCACGATGGGATAGCCCGCGGCCACCAGCGCAGCCCGCAGCGCGTAATCATTGCTGCGCCGCACCTGATGCGGCGCCACTACGGCATCGACCTCCACCAACTCATCGCCGGTGCCGACCACCGCGATTTTCGGCTGACGGCTGACCGAGAGCTCCGCGCACCCACAGCTGGCCGCCACTGCGATCTCCCGTGCGGAAAGCCGGCAGCCTTTCGCCACGATCAATTCGCCCGCGGCAAAGTCGGACCCGCGCGCATGCACCGATTGCCCGGCTTTCACGCGCAGCTCCGGGTTCAGGGTGATGGTGTCGCCCAACCGCGAGGTTTCCTCGTAGGGCACCACGCAATCCGCGCCCTCGGGCAGCATCGCGCCGGTCATGATTTCCACGCAGGCGTCGGGCTCCGGGCCGAGATCCACCGGGCTCATGCCTGCAGCCTGCACCGCTGTAACCCGAAACGACCGCCGCGTCTTGGTCACGCTCTTGGCCCGGAGCGCGAAGCCGTCCATCGTCACCCGGTTGAACGGCGGCAGGTCACGGTCGGCTGCAATGTCCGCACGCAGCACACGCCCGTGCGCCTTGGCCAAGGCACAGGATTCCGCGGGGAATACAGCTTGGTGCTCAAGGATGCGGGCGAGGGCGTCGGCGGGGGTCAGCATGACGAGGGGACCAAGCTAACGGCACGACGCACGGGGTCACCGTGAAAATATTGGGGCTTTGCGTCGGCCGGCGCCCTGTGTCTTGTTGGCGGACCATGCCTCCGGAACCCCGCGACCAGTTCAGCCGTCCGCTGCGCGACCTGCGCATCTCGGTCACAGACCGCTGCAATTTCCGGTGTCCGTATTGCATGCCAAAGGAAGTCTTCGGCCCGGACCATGCGTTCTTGCGAAACGAGGCGCTGGCAACGCGGGAAGAGCTCACGCGGATCGTCCGCGCCTTCCGCGTCCTCGGCGTGGCCAAAGTGCGGCTGACCGGCGGCGAGCCGCTGTTGCGGCCCGATCTGCCGGAGCTCGTGCAGGCCCTGAAGCACGATCTGGGCGTCCCGGACGTCGCCCTCACGACCAACGGCTGGTTTTTGGAGAAACAGGCTGCGGCCTTGCGGGCCGCCGGGCTCGACCGGGTGAATGTGTCGGTTGATTCCCTCGACGAAACCAAGGCGGGCATGATGAACGGCCTGGGGTTCAGCGTGGCCCGGGTGCTGCGCGGCATCGACGCCGCGGCGGCCGCCGGCCTGGGCGTGAAGATCAACTGCGTGATGCAGCGGGGCGTGAACGACGACGAGCTGACTGCGCTCTGCGCCTATTTCCGCGAGCGCGGCCACGCGCTGCGTTTCATCGAGTTCATGGACGTGGGCAACACGAACCACTGGCGGCAGGAGCAAGTGGTGCCGGCCTTGGATCTGATTGCACGCATTCACCGCGAGTGGCCGCTTGAGGCGGCAGGCCCCGCCTACCGCGGGGAGGTCGCATCGCGCTACCGTTACCGCGACGGCCGGGGCGAAATCGGGATCATTAGCTCGGTGACCGAACCGTTCTGCCGCGACTGCCACCGGGCGCGGCTTTCCGCCGACGGCAAGCTCTACACCTGCCTCTTCGCCGCCGAAGGTCACGACGTGCTCGGACGCCTGCGCGGCGGCGCGGACGAGGCGGCGCTGACCGACTTTATCGCCACCATTTGGGGCGGACGGCACGACCGCTATTCGGATGAACGGGCGGAATTGATCGCCCGCCATGAGACCCGCCCAAAGGTCGAAATGAGTTACATCGGCGGGTGAAGCCGCGATCCCGAAGAAGGCGGGGTGAGCCACCCGGCCCTACACGAATGCCCTAACCCGAGGCGGGGATTGGAATCCCCGCCCTACATCAGATCACTGGTAGCGCACGGAGCGGCCGAGGTAGTTCAGCATCCAGATTTCCTTCCAGACGCGGTAGCGGCCGGCCTGGGTGATCTTGCCGAACTCCTCGCGCTCGGCATGCGGGTTCAAAAAACCCATCTGGGTGTTCAGCTGGTCGAGTTCGTGCTGCTGGGCGTTCAGGTCCGCCAGCGGGCTGTTTTCGAAGGCCACGGTCGTGTCGCCGGCGAGCCGCTCGCGGTGCCAGGCAAGCAGGCGGGGCAGGGACCGCCGCCACGGCAGGCGTTCCACGAACCAGTGCTCCGGGTAGAACCCGGCGAAGGGGATGTAAAAATTGTCAGTGACGAGCCGCTGGCCGTCGGCCGTCAGCGAGGTGAGGGCATAGCACACGCCCACCGTCCCGGTGGTCTGCGGCAGGAAGGTCACCTGCACGCGAATGCGCGCATCCGCGTCCTGATAAACGGAGCTGCGCAAGTAAACCCCGCCGCCGATCTCGGCCTTCAACGCCTGGACCTGCTTGAATCCCTGCGCCCGCAGCCATTCGCGCACGCGCAGCAGGCGCGGCAGGGTCGGCCATTCCTCGCCCGCGGCGTTGACCGCGTAGCGCGGAAACAGCGGCAGCGGGCTCACGCTCAGCGCCTGGATGCCCAGCCAGTTGTAGATCGTCTCGCCGAGGAACCAGACGAGCATGAAGGCTGCGGCCAAGGCCCAGAAGGGACGGTTGACGAGCTCGAAGTCCACGCAGATCTGCGCGGCACCCAGGCCAAAGACGATCCAGCGCAGCCAGCGCACAAAGATCGCGAGCACCGGCGAACCCGTGCGTTGGTTGATCTGCACCAGCACGATCGTGATCACGATGACGGTGAGGACGAAGTAGGAAGTCGGCATGGGCGCTCGGGACGGAGGACCGGCAACCCCGACGGGGTTCGGTCCGGATCAACGCATCGGAAAATCAGGCGGCGCTCAGCTGAGGCGCACCGGCATGATCACGCAGATGAAGCTGTCGAGCGTCTTGAACACGCCGGGGCTGACCTCGTCCTTCACCTCAAAGAAGATCTCATCCTTCGCCAAGGCGCGGAGAGGATCCATGAGGAACTGCGGGTTGAAGGCGACCTGGAGTTCCGGGCCGCTGTAGCCGATGGCCATGGACTCGTGCGCCTCGCCGAAATCGGGGCTCTGCGCGGTGATTTCGAGGAGGTTGCTGGTGAGCTTGATCTTCACGGAGTTGGCCTTCTCGCTGCAGACCAACGCCGCGCGGTGCACGCACTGCAGGAAGAGCTCCCGCTCCAGCTTGATGCGCTGGTGGGTTTCCTTGGGAATAACCTGTTGGTAATTCGGGTAATTCCCCTCCACCACCTTGGAGTAGAGGTAGATGCTGTCGATCAGGCCACTGTTGTCCTTGTCGGTCGCGATCTGGAAAGCGGCCCGGCGGTCGTTGAAGTTGATCTTCACCTTCTCGCCCTTGTCGAGCAGGCGGAGCAGCTCGCCGACGGTCTTGGCCGGGAGGATGATGGCGCCGGCAGTGTCGGCTGGGACTTCCATTTCCTTCGACATGTGCGCCAGGCGGCGGCCATCGGTGGCGACAACCGTGAGCTTGCCGTCCTTAAAGTTGAAATAGACGCCGTTGAGGATGTAGCGCGTCTCGTCGCTCGACTGGGCGTAGGCGACGCTCTTGAGCATGTCGGTGAGCTCGCCCTGCTCGAGGTGGAACGACTTTTCGTCCCCGAACTCCGGCAGCGGCGGAAACTCGTCCTTGCCCATGCCCATGATCCGGAAATTGGACCCGCCGGAGGCCAGTTTGACCTGGTGATTCGGGGTGGCGTCGACAGTGACGTCGATATTGGGCAGTTCGCGCACGATGCCGGCCAGGCGTTTCACCGGGAGGGTAACGGAGCCGGTCTCCTTGACCTCGGCCTTGATCTGGCAGCGGATGCCGAGATCCAGGTTGGTGGTAGTGAGGGAGATCTGGTCTTTCTCCGCTTCGATCAGCACGTTGCTCAGGATGGGCATGGTGGCCTTGGAGCCGACCACGTTGAGCACTTGAGCCAGACCGTTGGCGAAATGATCGCGGTTGATTTTGAATTTCATGGATGCGCGGGGCGGGCGGGAAACTGGGAAGTTAACAAAGGCTAAAAGAATACCTCTTCAATAAGGAATTCCAACCGTATTCATATATGCGGCGAAAAACCCGAACAACCCCCGCCGCTCCCTCGTAAAATCGCAGGTTTGGCGCTGTGAAAAACTTCGGACAATCGGCCAATAACCCGGGGGTTGTTCGCAGTCAAAAGTTGCCGGGAAACGCCGCGCAGGTTGCTCACACGGTTTTGCCCAGCGCGGCCCGCCGGGCCCGCCGGGTGCGGTTGAGATGGCGGAAAAGCCCGTAGAAAATGTAGCCGAGGGTGAGGACGAGCAGCGCGACCTCCTTGAGCACCACCACGAGTCCGGCGACCACGAGGAAGAGGATGAAGTTGCCCACCTGGGTGGTGGTTTGCAGGTCGACCTTCTTGCCGCTCGGGTAGCGCACATGGCTGACCATGAGCACGGCGATCAGCACCATCAGGAAGGGCAGCGCCAGCGCCCAGCGGTTCAGCGACTTGTCGCTCTCGACCAGCTGGATGAGGAACAGCACGAGCGCGCCCACCGTGCCTGCCGCCGCGGGCACGGGCAGGCCCATGAAGTCCTTGCTGGACTCGTCGGTGTCGCGGTGAAGCAGGGGGTTGGTAATGACGTTGAACCGCGCCAGCCGGATGGCGGCGCACAGCAGGTAGATGAAGCCGACAAACCATCCCACGTTGCGGAACCACATGATGCCCTGCGTGGGCGAGATGATGAAAAAGAACATCAACAGCGCCGGTGCGATGCCGAACGAGATGATGTCCGCGATCGAGTCGAATTCGGCGCCGAAGAGCGACTCGCGTCCGCCCATGCGCGCCAGCCTGCCGTCGAGCATATCAAAGGCGGCTGCGCCGAGGATGAACCAGACGGCGACCTTGTAGTGGTCGGTCGGGGAGCCTTCGAGGTAGTGTCCATCCAGGGTGGTCTCCGCCAACCGGGCGTGGATGCAGTTGATCACGGCCATGAACCCGCAGAACAGGTTGCCGGCCGTCATCAGGTTCGGCAGGAAATAGATCCGGCTCGCCTGCGTGACGTTGTAGGGGTTTTCCGGGTCGTCGGGGTCGCCCGGCGGCAGGTGCGGTCTTCCGGGCGCGCTCATTTCTTCGTCAGGCTCTCAAGGTATTTCCAGAACTTCGAATGCTGCTCGACCAGCTGCTGCTCGCTGACTGGCAGCCGGTTGCGCAGGAGAAAGTCCTCGAGGGAGTTTTTGTGGAGAATGTAGTGCGTGTGCAACGTATCCCCCTGCTGGTCGAAATAGAACCGATAGTCGCCCGCGCGCAGCCGGAAGAACTCCCGACCCTCGCGGCTGAACTTGCCGAGCGGCTCGCGCGGCTGTTCCAGGTCGCGCGGCTTCAGGTTGCCGATCGGCTCGATGAGCTCCAGCTGCGTGAGTTTGTCGAGCTGGTTCAGCTCGCGCAGGCTCTGCTCGGAAAAGGTGACTTGATACATGGCGGGCAGGGGAAAGTGGGGTGGCTGTAACCGACGTCCGGCCCGTGCCGTCTCGTCTGCCATCAACCCTGAATCCCCAATCCCATGAAAAACTCACCAGTAACTTCCCTCCTCGCGGCCGCAACGCTATTCCTCGTGCCCGCCGCTCTCTCCGCCCAACCCGCCCCCGCTGATGACGATGCCCCGCCCCCGCCCCGCGGGCCGCGCTGGGAAAAGTTCGACGCCAATGGCGACGGCAAACTGGACGCCACCGAACGTGCCGCCGCCGAGGCGGCCGTCCGCGAACGCCTCACCGCCAACCCGCGTTTCGCGGAGCGGGCCGACACCGACCACGACGGCGTGATCAGCGACACCGAGTGGACGGCGGCCAAGGCCAAGGAGATGCGCGAGCATCGCCAGGAACGCCGCGGTCAGGGTCCCCAAGGCGGCCGGGAAGGCCGTCCCGAGCGCGATCCTGATTTTCGCCGCGGTTATCTCCTCGGCAAGTATGACGCCAACGGCGACCACAAGCTCGACAAGTCTGAACGCGCCACGCTGAAGTCCGACATGGAAGGGCGCATCCGCGCCCGGATGGAGAAGCAACTCGCCCGTTTGAAGGCGGCCGATACCGATGGCGACGGCAAGTTCAGCGACACCGAATGGGCTGCCGCCAAGGAAAGCTTCTCCGCGGAGATGAAGGATCGTCGCCCCGGGCCGG
>JBMSWZ010000004.1:0-17120 GCA_049425105.1 Cephaloticoccus sp. | reverse complement strand
GCGAAAGAAGTTGGTGAAGTCCTTGCGGACGAGAACGAGTTCGGGATGCATGGCGGGGAGCGGTTATTCGCGATGACTGCGGCCGGTGAGGTGAAGGAACAGCGCCTCGAGGGTGGGGCGCTGGCTGGTGAAGAGCCGGCCGGGCAGGCCGTGGCGCTCGGCCAGGGTGTAAAAGGCGGACAGGCGGTAGTCGGGGTGCGGCCGGAACCGGTGGCCCGAATCCGCCGTGGTGATATCGCCGTGATCGACGAGCGCGGCGGCCAGGGCGGCGGTGGCGGGAAAGCGGATTTCCTCCTCAAAGGGCAGTTGGGTGAGGAGGTCGTCCAGAGTCCCGAGCGCGTGGAGCCGGCCGTGGTCGATGATGCCGATGCGCGAGCACAGGCGCGTGGCTTCCTCCATGTAATGCGTGGAGTAGATGATGGTGAGCCCGCTGCGGTTGAGGGTCTCGAGGTATTCGAAGATGGCGTTGCGCGACTGGGGGTCGACACCGACGGTGGGCTCGTCGCAGAGCAGGAGTTTCGGCCGGTGGAGGAGGGCGGCGACGAGGTTGAGCCGGCGTTGCATGCCGCCGGAGAACGTCTTCACCGGGTCCTTGCGTCGGTCGGTGAGTTGCACGGCGGCGAGGGCCTCGTCGATGCGGGTGCGGAGGTCCGCGCCGCGCAGGCCGTAGAGTTCGCCGAAGATCCGCAGGTTCTGCTCGGCATTGAGTTCCTCGTAGAGCGCGAGGTGCTGGGGCACGAGGCCGAGATCGAGCCGGGCCGCGCCGTGGCCGGGAGTGAGCGGCTGGCCGTTGAGGGTGAGCGTGCCGCCGTCGGGCCGGGGCCGGCCGGCGCAGGCCGGCGACGAGGGACATCAGCGTGGACTTGCCGGCGCCGTTGGGTCCGAGCAGGCCGAAGAACTCGCCGGGCGCAATGGCCAGCGAGACGGAATCCAAGGCGGTGAGGGCACCGTAGCGCTTGGTGACGTGGTCGAGGGTGAGCATGGCGGAAATGGTCAGGACGAGGAGTCGCCGAGGATGGCTTGGAGTGCAGCGACGTGCGCGGTGAACGCCGCCCGCCCGCGCGGGGAGACGGCGACGTAAGTCTTGGGGCGGCGGCCGACGAAGGTCTTCTCAACGTCGATGTAACCGCTCTCCTTCAGCGTGAGCAGATGGGCGCCGAGGTTGCCGTCGGTGAGGCCGAGCTTGGCCTTGAGGTAGGAGAAATCGACCTGCTCGCGCGGCCCGAGGTGGGCGAGCGCCGCCATGATCTGCAGGCGCGCCGGCTGGTGAATGACGGAATCGAGGTCAGGCATGCTCAGCGCCAGAAAAACCGCACATAGCAGCCGCTGAGAATCAGCGCGCCATCGCCAAAGACCGCCACCCAAATCCAAAAAATGGGGAGGAAGAAAAAGAACCCGACCATCAGCAGGACCGCCAGGAGCAGGCCCAGCCAGCGCAGGTAGCTGCCGAACCAGATGCCGACGACGACGTAGACCTGCGCGCAGATGAGCGAGAGGTAGGTGAACAGCCGTTCCATGCTCGTCTGGGGTTGCAGCACCGCCAGCCACACGCCGCCGAAGCCGATCAAGGTTGCGCAGACCCATGCGAACCGCCGGTCCACGGGCACGCGCACCTGTTTGGCCTGGAGGAAGCCAATGAGGAAGGAGCCCACCGCCCCGAGGCCGCTGATCGGCCAGGAATAGCGCTGCATCCCGGCAGGCCCCCAGCAATGGGCCACCATCGCCATCGCGATCCAGATGCCGCCCCAGAGCCAGAGGTGATAGTGCCCGTGGTGCGCCCGGAACGCCTGGCGCAGAGCCTGTTGGCTGCGGGCAATTGCTGCCAGCGACTCCGCGGCTTCTTCCTTGGATATGGTCATGGCAGATTACTCTGGAATACAGAGTAAAGCGTCAAGCAAAACCCCGCGCCGGCCGGGTCGCGGGGTTGATTTCAGTTCCTGAGCAGCTGGTCGGCGGCGGCGTTGAGGCGCGGCCAGTGCATTTCGGGGATCGCCGCACCCAGATGCTGGACGGTCTCGGCGCCGAGCAATGACCCGATGGCGCCGGCCGCCGGCAGCGTCGCACCGCGCAGGTAGCCGTAAAGGAAGCCGGCGGCCCAGGAGTCGCCGGCGCCGGTGGTGTCGGTGACATGGTGCGCGCGCACGGGTTGAATCCGATGAAGCTCCTGGCCGTGGGCAACCCAGGCGCCGTCGGCACCCATCTTGACGGCGGCGATGCCGCCAAAGCCGGCAATCTCGCGGGCGAAGGTCTCGTAGTCATGCCGACGCTGGAACAGCGCGCCCGCCTCGTCCTCGTTGGCA
Organism: Cephaloticoccus sp.; assembly: GCA_049425105.1. GTDB lineage: Bacteria > Verrucomicrobiota > Verrucomicrobiia > Opitutales > Opitutaceae > Cephaloticoccus. The sequence goes on along the minus strand of JBMSWZ010000004.1, from coordinate 14,820 downwards.
AAAATCACATCCACCCCGGCATGCAGCTGCGCGAAGATCCAGTCGCGGGCGATGTCGACGACCTCGAAGGAGGCAAGGTCGATGCTCAGGGTGCAGCCGGCGGCGCGGGCGGAGGCGACGACCTTGTCGGCCAGGGCCGGATTAAACAGCAGGTAGCCCTCGATGTGCGCGTGGCGGGCGCCCTTGAAGTCGGCGGCGCTGACTTCGTCCGGACTCAGCGTCATGGCGGCGCCGAGGTGGGTGCGCATGGTGCGCTGGCCGTCAGGGGTGACGAGCGAGAAGCAGCGGCCATTGGGCAGGGCGGCGTGCTTGAAGCGCGAAGTGTCGGCGCCGGTGGCCTTGAAGTTTTCCACGTAATTTCCGGCGGTGATGTCTCCGCCGACTTTGCCGAGGTAGGTCGTGCGCAGGCCGAGGCGCGCGGCGCCCAGCGTGGTGTTGGCGGCGGAGCCGCCGGGCATCATGGCGATGTCGCCCGCGACCTTGTGCACCAGCGCGGCGATGTCGTCGTCGTCGACGAGGACCATGCCGCCCTTGTCGCCGGAGACATGGGTCGAGAGAAACGCGTCATCCACGTGGGCGAGCAAATCCATGATCGGATTGCCCACGCCGATGAGTTCAAAGTCGGTCGGGGAGTTCGTCATCGCCAAAGATTTTACCGGAATGCGGCCCGCGGTTCAACCGAGGACATGCATGCTCGTCGCCAGGATGGGTTCGTCATCGACCTCGATGAGAATCGAGTATTCGCCCGCGGCGGGGAAGGACAGGTTGCGAATCTCGTTGATGAGGTTGATGCGCTGGAGCGGGGAAGGAGAGTCGAAGGCGCGCTGGATGAGCGGCTGGAGCGCGGTGGGATCGGGGCCGAGGGAGATCTTCACCTGATGGCGGCCGACGGCGCAGTCCGTGAGGGTCATGAACCAGATCATGAACGGATGGGAGACCGGAAACCGCTTGGCCTGGATGTTGGAGAACACGCCGAGCAGGGTGTGTTTGCCCGTGGCGGGATCGATGTGGACGCCGTCGCACATGATCCAGGCGAGGAGCAGCGGTTTGGATTGCATGCGGCAGTGGGACGCGGCGCGGGCGGAGGGGCAAATCATTTTGCTTGGAGCGTCCGCGGCGCGACGCCTTAACAGGGTCATGGAAAACCTGCCGCCGTTCGTGCAATCCCTCGCGGAATACCCGCGGTGGTTTGTCGTGGCCTGCGCGACGGTGGTGGTGGCGGCCCTGTTGTGGCTCCTGATCAAGGCGCTGAAGTGGACCCTTTACCTGCTGCTGGCGGTGGTCCTGTTGGGCGGCGGGGCCACGGCGGTCTGGTTGCTCTGGCGGGCCTGAAGGGGACAAATTCGACCTTTTTCTTGTCTCTGCCCGGGCGGGCGGCTTAACCCTTGCCGATGAAATACATTTTCGTGACGGGCGGAGTGGTTTCGTCGCTGGGCAAGGGCCTGACCGCGGCGGCGTTGGGCGCGCTGCTCGAGCTGCGGGGCCTGACCGTCCGGATTCAGAAATTCGACCCCTACCTCAACGTCGATCCCGGCACGATGAGCCCGTTTCAGCACGGCGAAGTCTACGTGCTGGAGGACGGGGCGGAGACCGACCTCGACCTCGGCCACTACGAACGTTTCACCAGCGGCAAGCTCTCCCGGCTCAACAGCCTTTCCTCGGGCCAGATCTATGAGTCCGTGATCCAAAAGGAGCGGCGCGGCGACTACCTAGGGAAGACCGTGCAGGTGATCCCGCACGTGACGAATGAGATCAAGGACCGCATCTACGCCGGCGGGAAGGATGCCGACGTGCTCATCACCGAGATCGGCGGCACGACCGGCGACATCGAGGGTCTGCCCTTCCTCGAGGCCATGCGCCAGTTCGCGCTCGAGGTGGGTCCGCGCGATGTGATCTTCCTGCACGTGACGCTGGTGCCGTTCCTCCAGGCCGCGGGCGAGCTGAAGACCAAGCCCACGCAGCAGTCCGTCGCCAAGCTCCGCGAGATCGGCATCCAGCCCGACATCCTCGTCTGCCGCACCGACCACCCGCTGGACCACAGCCTGCGCGACAAGCTTTCGATGTTCTGCAACGTGCCCGTGAAGGCCGTGATCGAGTGCAGCGACGTGGACCACTCGATCTACGAGCTCCCGCTCGCGCTGCAGAAGGAAGGCCTGGACGATCTCGTGGTGGACCTTTTCGGGCTGAAGCGCCCGGCGCCCGCGAAGAACATCTGGAACCAGATCGTCGGCCGCATCCTGAATCCCGCCCGTGAGGTCACGATCGGCGTGGTCGGCAAATACATCGAGCTGCAGGACGCCTACAAATCCGTCTACGAGTCCATCACCCACGCCGGCATCGCCAACAACTGCCGGGTGAACACCGTGCGCATCGACGCCGAGGACTTGGAGAAGAAGGGCGGCCTCAAGGTGCTGCGCAAATTGGACGGCATCCTCGTGCCCGGCGGCTTCGGCGATCGCGGCACGGAAGGCAAGATCGCCGCGGCGAAGTTTGCCCGCGAAAACAAGATTCCCTATTACGGCCTGTGCCTCGGCCTGCAGATCGCCGTGATCGAGTTCAGCCGCAACGTGCTCAAGTTGAAGGGCGCCAACAGCGTGGAGTTCGACGCCGCGCCCGTGCATCCGGTCATCAACATGATGGAAGAGCAAAAGAAGATCATCGACAAGGGCGCGACCATGCGGCTCGGCAGCTACGAGTGTTCGCTCGTGCCCGGCACGCTGGCGCACAAGGCCTACAAGGCCGGCAGCGTCCGCGAGCGCCACCGCCACCGCTACGAGGTCAACAACGACTACGTGCCGCATCTGCAGAAAGCCGGCATGGTCATCAGCGGCGTGAACCCGCGCCGCAACCTCGTTGAGATCATCGAGCTCAAGAACCATCCGTGGTTCCTCGCGGTGCAGTTCCACCCCGAATTCCAATCCAAGCCCAACCAGGCGCATCCGCTCTTCGCGGCGTTCATCGCGGCGACGCTGCGGAACCGCAAGGCCCCGGTGCGCAAGGCGAAGGCGAAAAAGGCATGATCTTCGACCCCGCCAAGCTTCTCATCATTGCCGGCCCTTGCTCGCTGGAGAGCGAGGCCGTCTGCCGCGCCGTCGCGACCGAGCTGGCCGAGCTGCGCGTGACCTACCCGGAGCTTAATTTCGTGTTCAAGGGCTCCTTCGACAAAGCCAACCGCACCTCCGTCTCCGGCCCCCGCGGCACGGGCCTGGAGGAGGGGCTCAAGCTGCTCGGGTTCGTCAAGCGCGAATACGGTTTCCCCGTCCTGACCGACATCCACGAGCGCGCGCAGGTGGCGGCGGTGGCGGAGGTCTGCGACGTCCTGCAGATCCCCGCCTTCCTCTGCCGCCAGACGGACTTGTTGCTGGCCGCGGCCGAGACCGGGCGCGTGGTCAACGTGAAGAAGGGCCAGTTCCTTTCGCCGCAGGAAATGGTGCACGTCAGCGGCAAGCTGCGCGCGGGCCACGCCACTGAGGTCTGGCAGACCGAGCGCGGCACCACCTTTGGCTACCAGAACCTCGTCGTGGACATGCGCAGCTTCGCGATCATGAAGCAGAACGGCCTGCCCACGGTTTTCGACGCCACGCACAGCGTGCAGCTGCCCGGCGCGGGCGGCGGCAAGAGCAGCGGCCAGCGTGAATTCGTGCCGCCCCTGGCCAAGGCCGCCCTGGCGGCGGGCGCCGATGGGTTGTTCATCGAGACCCACCCCGACCCAGCCAACGCGATTTCCGACGGACCCAACATGGTGCCGCTCGCGGAGCTGCCCGACCTGCTGGCCGCCTGCCTCGCGGTGTGGCGCGCGGCCCGCGGCTGACCCCCCGGACCCGGCGGTTCGCGGCATTGACCACGTCCCGCCGGGCTGCACAGTGACCTCATACGGATATGGAAACCTTTATCATCGATGTGCCTGTGCCCTCCATGGGTGCGACCGTCAGCGAGCTCAGCGTCATTGTCATCAAGGTTCAGGCCGGCGACAAAGTGACGAAGGGCCAGCGCTTGGCGGACCTCGAAAGCGACAAATCGGCCTTCGAATTTGAAAGCCCTTGCGACGGCACCGTGCATGCGGTGCTGGGCAAACCCGGCGCCACCATGACGTCCGGCGAGGCCTTCGTGCAGATGGAAACCGCGGATGAAAGCCTGCGGCACCTCGCGTCGAAAACCGCGGGCCAGCCCGCGGCCGCCGCGGCCCCGGCCGCCAACGTCGTCTGGACGCCCCGCGCCACGAAGCTCGCGCAGGAAGCCGGCCTCGATCCCGCCACGATCACCGACATCGAGGCGACCGGACCCGGCAACCGCGTTTCCGGCGACGACGTCCAGCGCTACCTCGAGCGGCGCAAGGTTTGAGGCAAGCGATCGCCTAACGCGGCGGTCGAATTTCCAGAGCCACGCCCGCTGGCGCCTCGCAGTCCACCTGCCAGCGACCGCTCGCGTCGCGGACTGCGTCCACCTTGATGGGGCCGCGGATGCTGGGCACGATGCCGTGCAATTCGGTGAGGGGTCCGGGTTGCGGGGCGACGAGGACGCGGGACCAACCGGGTTCGAGCGGGCGCACGCCGAGGACGAAGCGCGGAATTAGATTGGCCGGCGCGGCGCCCCAGGCGTGATTCCAATCCTGGTTGGGCTTGAAGCAATTGTCCCATGCTTCCCAGGTGATGGTGGCGCTCTGCCGCAGCATATTGCGCCAGCTGCGCACATCGTCGCTCGTCATGAGCCTGATCGCGTGGTCGGCTTCGCCGGCAAGGAAGAGGGCTTCCAGCAGGTATTGCGCGGCGTAGACACTGCACGCCATGCCGCGCGATTTGACGAAGGCGGCGACGCGCGGCACTTCGGCGGCGGGCACGAGGCCAAAAGCGAGGGGAAAGAAACTGGCGTGCTGGGCGTGGTGCGCGCTGCCCTCGCCGTCGCGGTAGCAACCGGCGGCGGGATCAAACAGCACGCGGTGAAATGAGGTGCGGGCTTGGTCTGCGGCGGTGCTGAAGTGCGCGGCATCTTCGGTCTTGCCCAGCGCGGCGGCGATCCGCGCCATGAGCGCGAGCGTGTGGCATTGGAAGGCGTTGACGACGGTGTTGACGGGGCGGAAGTCGTAGTCGTCGCGCTCCCCGCCGGGCCAGTCGACGATGTCGCGCAGGTCGCTGGTGTCGACGAGTCCGTCCGGGCGCGCGCGGTCGAGGTAGACCTTGTCGCGGCGCAGCACGTCGTAATGCCGCGCCAGGGAACGCGCGTCGCCAGTCGCCTCGTAGTCCGCCCAGGCCATGAGCACGGAATGCTGTTTCCATTCCGTGGGCCAGGTAGGATGCTCGAGCAGGTAGTCGTGGCTGTGGCGGGCGAGGGCGAACTCGCGATCCACGGCGTAGTGGCCGAGCTGGTTCAGGTAGGCGTCGGCCTCGTAGGGAATGCGCTCGCGGTCGCCGTCGACATAGACGCCGCAAAAGGTTGTGGCGCGAATGGAGTAGCGGCAGAATTCCCACACGGCGTCGAGCGCCGGATCAGACGACGCGAAGGCGGCGGCGGTGTCGTCAAAGGGGTATTCCAAGCGAACCTGCGTGAGATCCCCGGCCTGTGGCGCGATCGGGCAGCCTCGCAGTTCGGCGTAGCGAAACGGCAGCACGATGCCGAACTCGGCCGGCAGCAGCACCGCTGCGCCGGAGGTGTTGCGCTCGTCGCGAGGTGTCTCGACGCGGTAAGTGTGCCGGCCGGCGCGCAAAGTGAGGGAAACGCACGCGCTCCGAATCGTGCCGCCGGGTTGGAGGTCGACGCCGCCGGGGCCGGCTTTTTCTCCGAGGCGGATTTCGATGACGGTTCCGTCGGCAGGCGCTTCGAGCGTGACTTCCAACCAGCCGAAGGCGTGCCGGCCAAAGTCGGCGAACCAAGTGGTGGCGTTCAACGCGCGCAGCGACGCGGGCGTGTGTCGCCACGGGCGCACAGGATGGCGGCTGGCTTGTCCCGGGGCGGCGTCAGGCGCGACGGCAAACGTTTGTGGCGCGGACCACGGGCCGGGTTCATCCGCGCGACCCCACAGGCGCACGCACCAATGATACGTGGCGCCGGGTCGCAGCGGTGCGCCGGTGTAGGGGAGATGCAGTGACTCGGCGCGGGCCAGCCGGCCGGTGTCCCAAAGGTCGGCCTGGCCGGGTTGCAGGCGGTCGACCTGCGACGCGACCAGCACCTGGCAGGCGGTGGGTGATTCGCCGGCATCCGGCTCCGGGATCCAGCCGAGGGTCGGCTGCGTCGTTGCGATGACGGCGGGGCCGGCCAGCAAGTCGCACAACAACCCGGTGGGCGCGCGCATGGTCAGGCGTTCTGCAATTCGTAGCTCAGGATGCTCAGGGCGTAGACCGCGGCCGTCTCGCAGCGCAGCACAAGCGGGCCGAGCGTCACGGGCTCGAAACCGCAGCTGCGCGACGTGCTCATCTCGGCCGGCGTGAAATCGCCCTCGGGGCCCACCAACCAAAGCACCTTTTGCGGCGCCCGGCTTTGGGCGGCCGCGAAATCCGCCAGCACGGTTTTCAACGAGCGGGCGCCGGGCTGGAGGCTGGCGATGAGTTTTAGGTCGTAGCCGCGGGTCGACTCCATGAAAGCGGTGGCGCCTTGCACGGGCAGGACTTCGGGCACGAAGGGATTGCCGCATTGTTTGGCGGCTTCAAGGGCGGCGGTCTGCCACTTTTCGATCTTCTTGTCCTGCCGCGAGCCGTCGAGGTGCACCTGGGTACGCTCGCTCCCCAGCGGGGCGATCCGCGCGACGCCGATCTCGGTGGCCTTGCGCACAATGGCGTCCATGTAGGCGCCCTTGGGCAGGGCCTGGCCGAGAGTGATCTCGAAAGGCAGGCGCTTCATCTTTTGGCCGAAGCGCACCTTGAGCACCGCGGCGTTTTTGGAGGCGGCGACGAGTTCGCAGATCCATTCGCTGCCCGCGCCGTCAAAGGCGACGACGGTGTCGCCGGCCTGGGCGCGATTCACGGCCACGAGGTGATGCGATTCCTCGGCGCTCAGCGTGAGGCTCGCGGGTTCGGCAGATGACGGAGAACAGAAGGCGCGAAAGTCAGGCATGTCGCCCCAGCCAAACCGAACCGGGCTCCGCCTGTCGAGGGTTGAACGAGGTGGAGGGGGTGCAGGTTCAGCGATGGGCCGGGAGATTTTGCCGTGGAGTCGCAGATTGACGCCTAAGCAAAGGCCTGACGGTTCCGTGCCAGGTCTTGGCGGGGGCGCCGCGTTCCCATGCTTGTGCGGATTGTGGGTGGGGCGTGCGCTCCGCGCGCGCCGAGTTGGGTGGGAGCGCCGGCGTCTCGCCGGCGGTAGAGTGGCGCGCTCGGAGAGCTCGCCCTACCTCAACCAGCGGGCCGATCCCGCAGGCGCGAGGCCCGCCCACCTTGTTACGCCCGCTTTTGACGCAGCTTTTTGCGCTGGAGGAAGAGGTCGCCGGTGCCGGCCTTGCGCAAGGTGCCGTAGGTGTCGGAGATCCGAGCCCTACTTGGAAAACGACCAGCTGAACACGCTGGCTTACAACCTCTGGACGGGCGTGGAGGAGGGCATGGAGATGGCCGGTGTGCTTGTCTTTCTCTCAGCGCTGCTCCGCCTCATGAAGCGCGAGGCCAACGGCCGGCGCATTGGGGTCTCGCTGCGCGATTGAACGTCTGGGTCAGAAATGGCGCTTACTCCGGCTCCGCCCGCACCCTTGGCGGCACATTGGCCCGGGCGAAGGTGGGCCTAACCTTTCGCGAAGGTAGCGGATGGTCATGCGAGAGGCGATGGGAACCGGAAATCTTTCCTAGAGTGCATTAAGTCGGCGGCTGGGGTCTCGTTGAAAAAATATCTTCTCGCATGGGGTCTAAGCCATGATCCGAAGATAACTATTGTTCGCTTATGCAGTGGGCATCTGTCGGTTGGGTGTGATCATCGGGTCGATCTCCAATCACCATGACCAAAAAGAATCCATTCATCGTGTTCCTGCTCTGCTTCGTCACCTTCGGTATTTACCCCATTGTCTGGTTTGTGAAAGCCGGCCGGGAAATGCGGGTGCGCGACGCCCGCGTGCCGACTGCCTGGCTGATGATCATCCCCTTCGTGAGCATCTATTGGTTCTGGATGTGGTGTGCGGCGGTGGGCAAGGTCACCGGCGGTTCCATGCATGGCTTGGTCGCAGCCATTCTGCTCCTTTTCCTCGGGCCCATTGGCATGGCGATTGTGCAGAGCCAGTTCAACAAGGCGCATTGAGCGGTGCGCCCGGCGAGCGCGCCCCGGTTCAGGGGCGCTTCGCGAGCCGACGGTTTCGCAAGGCACGCAGCGCTACCAGCGCACCCGCGGCCCCAAGGCTGAAGGGTGAAACGGCGCCCCCGCCGGCCGACCCCCCGCCTTTGGGCGCGGGAGTCACTGCAGCTGGGGCGGACACCACCGGGGCGGCGGCCTGGGTCGGGGTTCCTTGGCCCATCAGGCCCAACTCCAGGCGCCCGGCAAAACGGCTGCTGAATGCAGGCAAGACGTAGTCGAGGTCCCCTGGGCTGACGCCGAACCAAAGCAAGAGATCCCGGGCGTATTCATCGACGGCGACTCCAGGGATCAAGCGTCCTTGGCCGGTATCGATCTGGGCGCGACTTTGCAAAAAGGGATAAAATCCCTGATCCGGGTTGCCGCAAATCTTGCCCCCGGCAACGGCGCCGCCCATCGCAAAGTGGTTACCACCCCACCCGTGATCGGAGCCGTTGCCGTTTGACTTAAGTGTGCGGCCGAAATCAGAGGCCGTGAACAGGGTCACTTGGTTCTGAAGTCCCACTTCTTGCAGGGCTTTCCAAAATGTGTCTACCGCCTGACTCACCAGCCTCAGCATATTTGTCTGGTTGTTCAACACCTCGTCGTGGTGATCCCAGCCGCCCAATTGCACGAAGAAGACCTGCCGCCGCGCGCCGAGCCTTCCCGCGGAAGCGGCCGTGCGGGCCACCATCGCAAGATTGGCGGCCAGCGAATTTCCGGCAGGCAGTGGAGTGGTTAGGGTGGTGCCGCTGAGGGCGGCGGTGAACTCGTAATAGGCGTCAATGGCGTCGCGGGTGGTTCCGCCAAACGAGGCTTCGAACAGCCGTCGATATTCCGCTTCCACCAAACTATCGACGGTGGCCGAACGGATCCCCGTCAGGGAGCCGGCGGCTGCTAGGGGGTTGTATCCGGATAGTCCGTCGGCGCCGTTGGCGCTGACACTGTAGCCAAACACATCGCGACCGGTGAGAAAGATACTTAGGCCCGCCAGCGAGATATTCATCGAGACAATGCCGGGTTGATTGAGCGAACGGATGACGTCGGCCGCCCGTCCGCCCCAGCCGATGGCAGTGCGTTGATCCGGAATGCAGGTCTGCCACTGCTTGATTTGGTCTGCGTGCGAGTAGAGTGATACAGGATGATGCCGGCCCGCTTTGTAATCGGCCAGCGTGGTCGGCCGAATAAGCGAGCCGACGTTGGCGACAAAGGCGAGGTTACCGGCATTGAACAGATCCCGCACCTCGGGCATCGACGGATGTATGCCGAAGGTGCGTCCGCCGAGGTTGGCTGGCGCGATCGCAAGCAAGCTGTTGCGGGCCAGCGCCAAGCCGCCACGAGCCGCCGCGTAGGCGGCGTATTCCTCCGTCGTCGTCGGCACCAGCATGTTGAAGGAGTCGTTGCCACCCGAGAGAAACAGGCAGACTAGCGCCCTATAGTCCGGCGGAGCGGTCTGCGCGGCGAGGGAGTTGGCGAGCCGTAAGCTCAGCAGCGAGGAGAAAAGGGCAGTGGCCCCCACACCGGCACAGCTGGCTTGGCCGAGAAACTGGCGACGGGTCATGGGGGAAGATCGGCTCATGGTTTCATTTGCTCACGGCGGTTTCGGGTGCAATCGCCACCAGGTAGACGGCGAGGCGGGCGCGGGTCTCTCGGAGGGTGCTGCCGGTGGGGACCATGGCTGAGTTGACACTGTTGATTGCTGCGACCAACCGGGCCTGTGCGTCGTTGCTGAGAGTGCCGTGCGCCAGCAACAGGTTCAAGTTTTCGACGAGGGCTGCTGGATTGTCGGCGAGACTTTCCTGCGGACCGAGGTCGAGTTTGAGCCCTCCGATTCCGTTATTGATCAGCGTGTAAATAGCATTCGGAAAGGTCACCGCGAAGACAGACGTCAGGATCTGGAACTCCGGGCCCACAAGACCGGCATCCGCAAGTGGGCCCGGCGGACGGTGCTCGGGTGAATAGAAGTTAAATACTGACGGAGATGACAGTGGGAATTGCCCTATGCTTCGATCGGTCACGACTGGTGCGAGGTCGTGCGTGAGAGCACCGGCGGGTGCTTGAAAGCGACAGGCCCGCAGCAGGCCCGTCACGCGGAGAAATGGCTCCTTGAGTTTCCCAGATTCGGTTCGGCCGATGCTTGCGGTGGAGCGGGCCTCGTCGTCGAGCAAGATCGCCCGCACCACCGCGAGTAAATCGCCGCGGACGCCCGCTCCGTTGTCGACGAATACCGCGGCCACCCTGGCGATGTAGCCAGGGCTGGGGTTGGAGGAAACGAGGCGCTGAATCAGTTGCCGGCTGATGAATGGCGCGGTGCTCGGGTGTTCGATCAGGTTGTCGATCGCATCCTCGACATCGCGCAGGCCGCCCTGATTGGCGGGCAACACCGGCTTACGCGCACCAGGATACGACAGCAGGCGCTTGCTGCCTTGGTCGTGTTGCAGTTCCCACATCATCATGGGTTGCGTGTAGTTTTGGGCCAATATCGGCCACAGGGCTCCGCCTATGGGTCCGCCTATGATGGGATTTGGGTCGCCCGTCGTATTGGCGTCGGTGAAACCGGTGAAAACGCGGGCGAATTCCGTGATATCGGAATTAGAATAGGTTTCCAGAGCCCGGCCAGTCGGGTCGGTGAGAATCGTGCCGTCCGCGGCTAATTGATACAGGCCGATGGTGCACAGCTGCATGACCTCGCGGGCATAGTTTTCGTCGGGCTGGGTGCCGGCCGTCGCGTTGCCTTTCGGGTTTTTGTAAAAGGTGAGGTAACGCCCCATCATGGGGTGGCGTGTCACGTCCAGCATCAGGGCGCGGAAATTCCCCAGGGCGTTGCGCGCCAGCATGTCATAGTAGCTGCTCGATCCCTCCCGGGCATTGGACACAGCGCCCTCGTAATCTGAGACCACCATGATCTGGCTGAGCGCGTAGGCGACGCGTTGGCGCAATTGGTCGCGACCGGCCAGCATGACCTCGTTCCGAGCACGGCGATTGATGCTTGGCATTTGGTTTTGATCAATCGTTTTGATTTGGCCGGTCGCTTCGATCAGGGCTACGGCCGAGCTTGCGGGCAGGTTCGCTTGCTCATCAATCCAGCGGCGATAATCCAACCCAAGCGCGCGCAGCTCCGCGATCGACTCCGTGGTGGGGCCAAAGGTGGCCTGCGCCAAGAACCGCGACGCCAGCTGGTCGTCAGTCAGGCTGGTGGAGGGATTGACCGCCGCCGCCGTGCTGAAGGCCATGAGAGGGATTCCGACCCGGGCAGCTCGGAACAGCGCAGCGGCGATTTGCACTCGCTAGCGTGTCGATGGAAGAACGTGAGTGGTCAAGCCGTTCGCCGATTTGGCGGAGAAGAATATTTATTCCCGCGCTCCACGCGGTCGTTGCGGTGCTGAGCATCGGAGAGATTCCGAGCCACCAGTTATTCCCCTGATCGCGTGCGCCAGACCTCAGGGGGAGGTTAAATTTGTATCCCGTAACCCATTGGACAAGTCCGGAATGCAGTGCGAAAACGGCTTGTCCTGAGCAGCGTCAGTCCTCCCTCAGTCTGGTCCGGTTGGGAGTCAGGTGTCCCCATTCATCTCCGTCATCAAACCAGCCTATGCGAACTCTAGAATCCAGTAATGAGAAATTGACTGCAATCTTCACCAAATTGCTCACGTGGACGGCGGCGCTGCTCAATACGGAGCGATTCAAGCGTCTCGAGCACTGGCTTGGCGCAGTTGGAAACATGATGGCGCCAATCACCGCGGTGCTTGTCCTCATCACCGGAGTTGTCGGTGCGGTAAAGACGGATAGTTTCATGGCGTTTGTTACCAGCCTCGGCGTGGTGGTTGCGTTCCTGGTGGCTCATTGGTGTGGGCGTGCGCTCATGACCAATTGCGACCTGGCTGTGGCCAACACGTCTGCGCGCATATCGAGCTATGGCCTGTTTCGAGCAGTCGCGCTGCTCGCCCTAGTCGGCTTCTTCGCCCTGCTGCTTTCGGGTGCTTATGCCGCGATTCGTTTTTCGATGATTGAACCCATTTACTGGCCGTTGGTTTATGCGGCTGGCGTCGGCTTTTTGGTTTGGTTCTTGCTCAACCCTGACTTGCTTGGAATCGAAGAGGATCCGGCTGCCACGCCGGGCGATGATGCGCTGTCCCTCTCGACCTTCGGTTTAGCCGGCAGCCTCAGATTGCATCGGGTGGTATTCGGGGCCGGTTTGGTCTTAGGCAACCTGGCGGCGGCCCGCCACCTTTTCCAGATGGTGCGCGGCGACCTCGACTACCTGCTGGAGCTCCAGGTGGCGCTTTCCCCGGGAATGCTAGTGGTATTTGCGGCGGCGCTGGCGCCAATCGCGCTCTATCTTGGTTTTGTCTTTTCGTCCCTGTGTGTTGACCTGATGCGTTCCATTCTCCGGATCGGGAGGTAAGCGCCGTCGGGCTTCGTCCTCGACGGGCACAGAAACCGTCCCGAGGGCTGCCTACATGACCACCTGCCATCGGTCTGATATCGGCGCGATGGGCGGCAAAGGCTTTCAGGAATTTCCATCTTTATTCATCTGCCCGAGTTGCCAACTCCGTCCGGTGGTTCGTCTATTCCGATCATGTCTTCTGCCTGCCCATTTCACCCCAGCGCGCCTCAGGCCGTGCCCCCAGCCCCTGCCATTGGTGCAGAGTCCGAGTGGGAATTCTTGCAGGAGATCCACCGGGGGTCTGGGCTCGAGAAGCGGCGTGACGAACTGGCTGCGGCCTGCCGGGCGGGACTACCGGCGCCGCTGACCGCCGAGGAACTGCAGTGGGCGGGTCGCATTGCGTGGCGCAATCACGCCCGGTGCATTGGCCGACTGCATTGGCGGAGTTTGATTGTGCGTGACCGACGTTCCGTGGACACGCCAGAGGCGATGGCTGATTGCCTGCGCCAGCACCTGGCCCTTGCTCAAGAGGGTGGCTTGGCGCGGCCGCACCTGACCGTATTTGCGCCGGCCGGCCCGGATGCAAGGGGCCCGCGGATCTGGAATCGCCAGCTCTGTGGTTACGCCGGCTATGTTGCCAGGGATGGAACCGTGCTGGGTGACCCGGCGAACCGGGCGATCACCGCCCGAGCGCTGAATTGCGGGTGGGTGCCTCCGTCCACGCGCAGCGCCTTTGACCTGCTCCCTTGGTTGATCGCGGGTCCGGATGGTCAAGTGCGGTTGTTCCCGGTGCCGGCGGGGTTGGTCATGGAAGTCCCCCTGCGCCATCCCCGTTACCCATGGTTCGAGCGACTGGGCCTGCGGTGGTATGCGGTCCCCATTGTGTGCGATCTTCGCTTGCACGCGGCGGCCACCGATTACCCGGCGGCGCCATTCAATGGTTGGTATATGGGCACGGAAGTCGGGGCGCGAAACCTCGGCGATGCGGGGCGTTACAATCAGTTGCCGCGAGTGGCGGAACATCTTGGGCTTGATTGCGGGGTGAAACGCTCGTTGTGGCAGGACCATGCGCTGCTGGTGCTCAACGAGGCGGTGCTTCACTCCTATGCCGCGGAGGGCGTCAAGTTGGTCGACCACCACACGGCCTCTGACGAATTCATGCGCTTCTGCGCAAACGAATCAAAGCGAGGTCGCGCCGTCTCGGCCCGTTGGGATTGGATCGTGCCTCCAATTTCCGGTTCAGCGACGAAGGTCTTTCATCAGCCGATGAGCGAGATTGCCGCCACGCCCGATTTTCGAATTCAGCCAGACCCATCCAACTGACCCAACCCACTCGAGTCCTATTGGCGGATTTTCGGCTCGCTGGAGTCTCCCCAGACCCAAGAGCGCCTTGAGGTGCAAGCTCGTTGTCGTCATTTAAAACACCTCATGCTGTCCGTTTTAATCGCCGGTTCCTCGACCATTGGGCCTAAAGATGTGAACCACGGGGATTCATCCGCTCGGCCCGTGGGCTATCAACGGTGGAATCACCTGCTGTTTCTGCACTGGCCGGTGCCGCCCGCCGTGGTGCAGGCCACGCTGCCCCGCGGATTGCAGGTCGATACCTTCGGAGGCGACGCCTACGTGGGCATTGTGCCATTTGCCATGGAGCGGGTGCGACCAGCCGGGCTGCCGGCGGTGCCGTGGCTGTCGTGGTTTCTCGAGTTGAACGTCCGCACCTACGTGCGGGATGAACTCGGGCGGACCGGCGTTTGGTTTTACTCGCTGGATTGCAACCGTGCCCTGGCCGTCTGGCTCGCGCGCACCTTTTTCCACCTGCCGTATTTTCGGGCGCGCATGTCCGCGGACGTGCAGGGTCGGCAGGTGCGGATGACATGCCAGCGCCGGCAGCAACCCGCGCCACCGCAGCAGTTCGCTTGGTCGGCCGCCAGGGAGCCGGCCACCGCCGCCCCGGGTTCCCTCGAATTCTTCCTGGTCGAGCGGTATCGGCTCTACGCGGCCGATGCCGTGGGCCGACTCTGGTCGGGCGAGGTCCGGCACGCCCCGTATCAGTTCGGCCCGGCGCGGTTGACCGAGTTTTCAGCCGAGCCGGCGCGGCTGGCGGGCTTCCACTTGGAGGGTCACCCCGTCTCGGCGCTGAGCACCCGGCCGGTCGAAGTCGCAATTTTCCCGCTTCTGGCTATGGGTGCGTCGCG
>JBMSWZ010000003.1:0-17265 GCA_049425105.1 Cephaloticoccus sp. | reverse complement strand
GGTCTCCCCCCGGCGCCGCCGAGCTCGTTGGCCGCAAATTGGGCGGTGAGCGGGGCCGACTTCGGCAAGCGCAGCGAGCCGAGGTGCGCGCCGTTGTCCGCCTCCTCCAGGCAATAAACCATCGGCCCGCGCTGCAGCGCGACGCAGCCCAGTGCGTGCACGACCTGCGGGTGCGCGCGGACGCGCTGCACCGGCATTGGGAAATCGAGTTCGACGACGTCGCCCGCCCGCCACTCGCGCGCGAGGTGGACGTAACCCGTGCGGGTATTGGCGGCGAGAGCGACGGCGGAGCCGTTGACCTGCACCGTCGGGTTGACGCACCAGCCCGGGAGGCGGAGGCGGAGCGTAAACCGTGTGGCCGCGGCCGGATGGACGGCGACCTTCACCCGGCCGTCCCACGGATAATCGGTCGCCACCGCGAGCTGGAGCTTGGTGCCGGCCACGTCGGCCTCAAGGGTGCAGTCGGTGTAAAGGTGCAGGGCCAGGCCGTCGGCCTGGACGGAGTGCGTGTAATAGGCCAGCGACGCCAGGGTGCGCGCAATGTTGGGCGGGCAGCAGGCGCAGCCGAACCACGGCACGCGCTTGGTTTTGACGTAGTGCTGGTCGTAGCGGCGCTTGGCCTCGGCGGGGCGCACCTCGAGCGGGTTGACGTAGAAGAACGTCTTTCCATCAAGCGCCATGCCGGCGAGGACGTTGTTGAGCAACGTGCGCTCCATCGCATCGGCAAACTCGCCGCGCAGTTCGAGGTCGAGCATGCGGCGGGCAAAGAAGACCAGGCCGATGCCGGCGCAGCTCTCGGCGTAGGCGCGGTCGTTGGGCAGGTCGTAGCGCAGCGAGAACTGCTCGCCGTTCCACTCCGAGCCGATCGCGCCGGTGACGTAGGTGTGGTAGTCGCAGAGATTGCGCCACACGGTTTCACAGGCGGTGCGGAGTGAGGCGTCGCCGGTCTCGCGCGCGAGGTCGGCCATGGCGCAGAGCTGATACATGGCGCGCACGGAGTGGCCGATCGGGTCGGCTTCCTCGCGCACGGGCTTGCCGGCCTGCAGGTAGGTCCAGCGGTGCAGGTAAAAGTAAACTGGCAGCTTCGCACGACCGAGGCGCTTGGCCTCGGCCTCGTAGTAGTTGGGCTCGGCGCCGCGCTGGTTGATGAAGTAGGCGGCCTGCTGCACGTAGCGCTGCTCGCCGGTGACCCGGGCGAGCTTGATGAGCGCGAGTTCGACTTCCTGGTGACCCGGGTAGCCGTTGATCTGGCCCTCGCCCAAGCCGAAGATCCGGCAGATCATGTCGGCAAGCTTGCACACGACTTCGAGGAGCGTGCGTTTGCCCGTGGCCTCGAAATGCGCCACGCCGGCCTCGATGAAGTGGCCGGCGATGTAGAGCTCGTGCCACTCAAAGAGGTTGGTCCAGCGCTGGTCCGGCGCCGTCAGCTGCACGTAGGTGTCGAGGTAGCCGTCGGGCTGCTGGGCCTTAGCGATGGTCGCGATGATCCCGTCAAGGTCGGCCTCCAGCTTGGGATCCGGGTGGGTGGCGAGGCGGTAGCACGCCGCCTCGATCCACTTGGCGAGATCGGAGTCCTGGAACCAGAGCCCGTAGAACTCGCCCGGCTTTTCGCCGGCGGCCACCTGGAAGTTGTGCACGGTGCCGCTGCGTTCGGCGCCGGGCACGCGGTCGTTCAACGCCTCCCACTGATAGGGAATGACCACGTCGCGCACGAGGCGCGCGCGGTCGGCGAGGAAGCCGCGTTCGAAGCGGACCTTGGGCAGGGCGTTGCAGGTGGGGGTGGCCATGGACGGGAGGACGAGAAGCTCAGCGGGCGGTGACGGTATCGGCAATGGTCAGCGTGTTGAAATCGAGCACGCGCTGCAACCGGCCGTGGGTGATGGTCAGCTTGCGGCTGCCGACCTCGGCATTGAGGTGCGTGCCGCCGAAGAGCTTCCAGTGCGCGTAGTCCACTTTCGCGCCGTCCACGATTGGCGTCTGGCCGTAGGTGAACTCGAGCTGCTTGCCGCGGAGACTGGTGAATTTGACCGAGGGCACGGGCTCGAGGCTGAACTCAAGCGGGAGCGCCTTGATCGCGGCTTGGAACGCGGCGAAATCCTTGAACTCGTCCGCGCTCGCCGCCTGCACGATGGTGCCGTTCTGGTTGTGCTCGCTGGCGAGGATCTTGCTGCCGGTGTCGTCGCGCTCGTAGGCGTAGCCCTCGTTCGACGGGATCTGGCGGTAGTTGAGGTGCGGCTCCCAGTGGTAGGGTGCGAGCGGCCGGTAGGCCAGGAAGGCGTTGCCACCGCGGGCGAAGATCCACCCCGACTCGTCCTCGGTCACATCCATGAGGTCCTTGGAGAAGAAACCGTTCACGCGCTCGAAGCGGGTGCCGGCCGGGATGTCGTAAAGGGCGATGACGGTGTCATGGTCTTGGAACACCTTTTCATAGGGCGACGTGCCAAGGATTTTGTCTGGCGCATCGTAGGAGGGCTTGCCCTCGCGATAGATGCCCCTGGGCATCGGCTCCGGGTAGGTGGCAAAATACATCTGCAGGCTCTTGCCCGAGGAATAGGCGTGCGCCGAGAACAGCGTCGGGAACTTGCCGCGGGGATCCTCCTCGCGCCAGGTCACGTCCCAGACATGGCCCTGAATCGGATCGGAGACCCGGCCTTGATGGGAGCCGACGGCATAGTCGCGGCGCAGATACTGCACCTTGTAGATCGGCGGCATGTGCTCGTCGCTGTAGCGCCAGATGCGGCGCGTGCGGGCGCGGTCATGCTGGTGGATTTCCTGGTCGCGATCGACGGCGATGCGGTAGATGACCTCCGGCACGTCGTAGTCGGGCGCGACGACCGCGAAGTAGTTGCCCCAGCCGCCGTAGCCGCGGGTCGGCGGCGTGTTGCCGAAGAGTATCCAGGAAAAGAAGGACGAGAGCGCGTTCCAGCGCTCGGTGACCGAGGTGTCGTCGGTGCGGGAATTCGGGCCGCGCAACACGCCCTCGAGGGTGACGTTGGCGAGCTCGGCGAAGAGCCAGTCCAGCATCATGTGGCCGCGCTGGCGCATGGCCGGATCCTGGGCGTAGCTGTTGAGCATGCCCATGGGGATGGCGTATTCACCGATGTAGTGAGTCGCGTTGTATTCGCCCTGCCCGAGGGTGGTGGTGAGGTTCATCCAGTCCAGCAACCAACCCTTGGCCTCGGCGAGGTTCTCCGCGGAACTCAGGCCGGTGCACCAGGACTCGGCGGGCTCGTTCGGATAGAGCTCGGCCATCAGGTAGAGGGCGGTGTGATACATCACCCAGTGGTTCTCCGTGTCGCCGCGCAGCTGGCGCGTGGTGCGCCAGGCCTCGCGGATCGCGGCCCGCGCCTCGGGCGAGAGCTTGTCTTTGCCGGCGTGCGCCACGATGGCCGCCGGAAACATCCAGAACGGGCCGGTGCCGGGGTCCTTCATCATCTCGATGACGCGGGCATTGCACTCTTCGATGCGTTCGCCGCGGCGCAGCAGGATTGCGATGGTGGCGAGGTCGAGCGTCTCGGGCTTCGAGACGCCGATGCGCCAGTCCATGACCTCCTGGATGCGGGCGTCGTAGGCGGCGCGGCGGGCGGCCGCGGTTTCGAGCACGGTCCGGGAGGGCACCGGGCCTTCGTAGGCCGGCTGCGCGGCGAGCGGGGTGAACGCCGCAAGGGCGGCGAGGAGGAAAGCGGAGAAAATCTTGGTTTTCATGGGTGGGATCCGGTTCAGCGGTTGACGCGGGGCACGGCGAAGAAGCGGTTCACGAGGGAACCCTCGAGAACATCCGGGTGCCAGGTGCGGCCAAAATCGTCAGAGTAGAAGAGGGTTGCGCGAAAGATGCTGGCGTAGAGCCGGCCGTTGTTGGGGTTCACGCCGACGCGCCAGGCGCTCGGGTTCTCGGGCAGGCCGGCATTGCGCAGTCCCCAGGTTGCGCCACCGTCCTCGCTCGTGTGCACGCCATAGGTCCAGCTGCCGACCGCGATCCGCTGCGGGTTGGTCGGGTCGAAGGCGACATTGTAGAGCGCATGCTCGGAGGGCAGGCCCTCGACCTGCGTCCAGCTGAGGCCCCGGTCGCGGGAGATCCACGCGCCGTCCTCGTCGGTCACGGCCATCCAGACCGCGGGGTCATGCGGGGATTGCTGGATGTCGTTGACCTGCGCCTTGGTCGAGACGACCTGACGCCAGTTTGCGGCCGCATCTTCAGTCAGGTAGACACCCTTCTCGCAGCCGGCAAAGAGGCGGCCGGCCGTGGTGCGGTCGACCTCGATCGTTTCGGTGTATTTGCCGCGCTCGGGCAGGCCGTGGTCGCAGCGTTGGATCGTGCGACCGCCGTCCCGGGTGACGGCCACGCCGTCCGTGATGGCGACGTAAACGTCGTCCGGCGAGTTCGGGTCGATTGCCACATCGCGGCCCTCGG
Organism: Cephaloticoccus sp.; assembly: GCA_049425105.1. Taxonomy (GTDB): domain Bacteria; phylum Verrucomicrobiota; class Verrucomicrobiia; order Opitutales; family Opitutaceae; genus Cephaloticoccus. Next base: position 12,854 of record JBMSWZ010000003.1, on the reverse strand, counting down.
TCATGTCCCAGCTGTTGACCATGCGGCCGGTGACGCTGCCCTCGAGCGGCGCCCACAGGCCGTTGAGCGCGGAGGTGTAATAGACGGACGGGTCGCGGGGATCGAACGCGGCGCCGGTGAGGGTCGAGTCGTTGTAGCCGAAGTGCCGCCACACGCCGGCCTCGTCCAACCGGAAGAGGCCGTTGGTGGTCACGATCTTCGAGCCGATGACGTAGCCCTTGTTTACGTTGGCGCAGATGATGAAGTCATACTGCGGGGCGGCCACGGCCGCGGGCCCGGCGGCCAGCAGCGCGAGCAGCGCAGGGAGGAGTTTTAGTTTTGCCATGAGAAATCCGACGTTACGGCGTTGCGGTGGAAGGCCGCAGCGGTCATGACCGCTGTGCGATGAAAACGATCTTTTGCCTCGTCTGCGCGCTGGTCGCGGGCCTCTCCCCCCTCGCCGCCACCGGCGCCAACACGCCCGCGGCGCGGCTCGCGGCGCTGGGTATCGAGCTGCCGGCGGTGCCGGCGGCGATTGCCAACTACGTGCCGGCCGTGCGCTCGGGCAACCTGGTGTTCCTCGCGGGCCAAATCGCGAAGGGACCCGATGGAAAATTCGTCGCGGGCAAGGTCGGCGACACGATGACCGAGGCCGAGGCCATGGCCGCCGCGCGCCAATGCGGCGTGCAACTCCTGGCCGCCCTGCAGGCGGAAATCGGCGACCTCGCCAAGGTGAAGCGCGTGGTGCGCGTGGCCGGCTACGTCAACGCCACCGCGGACTTCACCCGCCAGTCGTTCATCGTCAACGGTTGCTCGGACCTGCTGGTCGAGGTCTTTGGTGCCGCCGGGCGCCACGCCGGCGCGGCCGTCGGCGTCGCCTCGCTCCCCGCCGGCGCGCCGGTGGAAGTCGAGATGATCGTCGAGGTCGAGGACTGACATGACCTTCAGGCGGAGGTGACGACGTCGTGCACCGCGGCGAGGAGGCGCTCGACCTCCTCCGCGGTGTTGAAGAGGTGGGTGGAGACGCGCACGGCGTCGAGCCCCTGCTCGCTCACGGGGCGGCAGCGGAACTGGTAATCTTTCCAAAGCCGGCCGAAAATCTCGGAGTAGTCGAGCCGCGGGGTGCGGAACGTGGTGATGGAGGCGCGCAGCTCGGGCGCGACCGGCGTGAGCACCTCCACCGTCGGGATGCGCTCCAGGCCCGTGCGCAGCGCCTCGGCAAGCTCGCGGCCGTGGCGGGCGATGCGGTCGCGACCAACGGCCGCTTGAAACTGCACCGCGGCGGCGACGCCCGCGACGCTCGCCGCGCTGCGCGTGGCGTATTCGTGGCGGGTGGCATTGTCGACATAACCCATGGTGCCGTCACCCGGCAGGACCTGCGGAATGGGTCCGGTGTAGGATCCGGCGCTGATGGGCAGCACCTCGGCGTTGCGCTCCCGGCGGATGAACAGGATGCCGGTCTCGTGCGGCGCGCCCAGCCATTTGTGGCCGCTCGTCGCGTAGGAATCGCACCCGATGGCGTGGAGGTCGAAGGGGAACATGCCGGCGGACTGGGCGCCGTCGATGTGGAACCAGAGGCCATGCTCGTGCGCGAGCCGCGCGATCTCGGCGGCCGGCAGGACAATGCCCGTGGGCGCAGTGACGTGGCTGATCTGGATCACCTTGGTGCGCGGCGTGATCAGCTCGCGGATGCGCCGGAGGTTGCCCTCGACACTGGTCGGATCAGGCGTGAACAGGCGCGACACGACGCCGCGGCGCGTGCGCTGGTTATACCACGGTCCCGACCCGCCGGGATGGGCGTGATCCTCGAAAATGACCTCGTCTCCCTCCCCCAACGCCAGGCCACCGGCGATGATGGAATTGCCCTCGGTGGCATTGCGCGTGAAACACACCTCCGACTCGTCGGCACCAAAAAATGCGGCGACGACCGGACGATGGTGATGGAAGGTATCATGCCCGGTGTCCGACTTGAATTGGTGCGCGTGCACCTCCGCGATAAAAGTCTCGATCACCGGATTCGCCGCCGGCCCAAGACCGCCCGTGTTGAAGTAATGCAACTCGGGATCAAGCGGATACTGGGCGCGGACGGCGTGCCAGTAGGCCGCATCCCCCGCGACCGCGTAGTCCGGCAGCGCGGGCCGGACGGACGGAGTCTCCGCGGAACGACCGCGCAGGTTGACACCGCCGAGGGCGCCGATGGTGCCGAGGCCCAGGCCGCGGAGAAACGTCTTCCGGTTCATCGTCATGCGCAGGAGAAAGTCAGGGAGTGGTCGATGACGAGGTCCGCCCCGGCCGCGACCTCGAGGTCCTCGTCGGCCTGGATCGGGAACGCCGCGAGCGGATAGTTGCGCCGCATGAACCACTGGAGCGGGCCGGTGTGGTTCGTGAAGCGGATGACGACGCGGTTGAGCGTGGTGTCGAGCTGGCCGTGCCATTCCATCCACTCGGCCACGGCGCCGTGCACCTGGTCGACGCCCTCGCGGCCGCCGCCGGCGAGGACCTTGATGCTGGGGTCGAGGTGATCGTCGAGGAATTCGCGGGCGCCGCGAAACTGGAGGCCGCAGTAATGCGAACCCTTGAGCCCGCCGCGCGAGCTGGGGTTGCCGAGCGAGAGCGCCCGGCCGCTCACGTTGGTGAGCTGGCCCTGCCAGTGCAGGGTCCACGACTTTTCGGCAACATCCACCTTGATGGTGATCGCCCGTGCCTCGCGGAACAGCACTTCATCCAGCCGCTTCCATTCGAGGGAATGCTCCAGCACCGCGGTGTCGCCGGAGGCCTCAAGACGGCGCCACGCTTGGTGCAGCTGCGCGCCGTGGTCGTCGCGCCACTTGTAACCGTCCTGCAGGCAGGTCGGGCCGCCCCAGAAATTGGCGCCGGAGACATTGTTCAGCGTGAAGCTGAGCGCGTGGTGCCAGGGGTGGTCGTTCGGCCGGAAGTTCGTGAGGGTGTCCCCCGCGAGCGATTTCACCGGATGGAAATACGGCTTCGGGGCTTCCTTGGCCTCGACCGCGGAGCGGTAAACGTAGTGGCAGAGAAGCTGGTCGCCGCAGTGCAGCGACACGGCCTCGTCCGCATGTTGCTCAAGTCGAAGCGTGCTCATGCCAGGGAAAAGGTTTCGGAGAACTTGCCGCCGTCAAATCGGCGCGTCGTTCCGTCGGGCGCAGTGACGGTGGTGCTGATGCCCGCGGGCACGGTGGCCTCGAGGGTGAACTTGCCCGCCGCGGTGCGCCAGGCCACCTCGACGAGGCCGCGCGGCGTGCACAGGCTGCCGGCGGCGTGGGTGAGGCCGGCGAGGTGCGGCGTGATGTTGATCGCCTCGAAGCCCGGTTTCGCGGGCGTAATGCCGAGGATGCGTTGCTGGAACTCGAGGATCGGGTGCGCCGACCACGCGTGACACATGGAGCGCCAGTAGCTGTTTTCCTCCACGAAGGTGGAAAGGCCGTAGCTGATGGACTCGTGCCATGGCCCGAGGTGCTCGGAGATGTTGCCGTAGCGGCCCGCCTTGGCCATGGCAGTGAAGCCGAAGTGCAGCCAGAAAAACGAACCCGGCGCGAGTTTCTCGTCGTGGGGAAAGCGCGCGAAGATGCGGTCGCACTGCGCGGGGCCGGCGATGCCGGCGACGATCGCCCAGGCGTTGCCGTATTGGCTGATCTCCGGGCCGCCGGGGCGGTCGAAGTAGAGGCCCTCGGCCTCGGACCAGAATTGCGCGTGCGCCACCGGGCGCAGCCGCGCCGCCTCGTCGCGCAGGGCCGAGGCTTCGGCCGTGAGCCCAAGTTCGCCGCTCATCCACGCCAGCTCGTCGAGCGCGTTGATGTATTGCGCCGAGTGGATGCAGGTCGCGCCGTCATCGGCGCCGGGGACCACGCCGCGCGGCCACCACGGGCACCAGTCGGTCATGTTCCAATAGGGCAGCTTGGACGGCAGGCCGTCGGCATCGGTGTGCCGGCGATACCAGTCGAGCACGGCGCGCATGCCTGGCTGCAAGTCGGCGAGCGTGGCGCGGTCGGCCGTGATGAGGTAATAATCCTTCACCGCCGTGATCCAGTGGATGCTCCAGGCGGGCAGCACTTGCAGGAGGCGCGAGGGGTAGCGGGCGGTGGTGAGGCCGTCGGTGATGCGCGACCAGTCGAAATGATAAAGCGCCTGGCGGGTGAGCTGGCAGTCGCCGGTGGTGAGCATGCCGAGCTTCGACGTGATCATCGTGTCGCCGGCATACTGCATCTGCTCGTAGTGCGGGCAGTCCTCGAAGGTCTCGTGGGAGCACATGCGCATCGTGTGCAGGCCGACTTCCCAGATCTTTTCCAACGCGGGGTCGGAACAGCGGAAGGTCGCCTTCACGTGATACGGATACGCCGTGAAGCGGTGTTTCACCGCGCGCAGCGTCATTGGTTCCGCGCCCACCGTGATGCGCAGCCCGATGAACTGAAACGCGCGCCAATGCAGCGGCTCGATCACTTCGTCGCGGCCGGAGAGTTCGAAGATATCGCACCACCCGGTCACCTCGCCGCGCCGGTCAAAGGTCCAGCCGCGGCTTTCATCGGCAAAGTGCGACGCGAGGTTCGCGAGCGACTGCTGCTTGCCGATCATCTTCGCGCCGGGCGTGCTCCAGGCAAGGCGCAGGACCTCGGCGTAGGTGAGGCGCACGGTGCTGCCGGCGCCGCCGGACACCACGAGGTGCGGGAAGGCCGTGGTGAGTTTCTTAAAATCGAGCACGAGGTCGACCGTCGCACCGGCCGGGAGGGTTAGCGGACGATCCTCGGCCAGCAGGGCCTGCCAGTCGGCGGACACGGGCTCGCCGCCATTTTGATACGCATCCGGGAAGCGCGCGGGCTCGCCCTCCTCCAGCATCGGGATCATGCGCGGCATGAGGCCGTAGGGGCTGGCGGGGTCGCGACGGTTTTCCTTCAGCTCGGCCTTGAAGAGCACATGCGCGGCCGGCCAGGCGGAGTCGTCAAAATCCGCGGTATTCCAGCCCGCCGGCACCAACGCAGCGTGGCGGTGTTCGAAGTAACCGAGGTAACCCTCGAAAGTCGTGTTCTCGTTTTGAAAATGGTGGGCCTTGTCGACCGCCACCTTCCAGCGGTCGTCCGTGCGGAGGTCTTCCGTCATGCCACCGCTCAAGCCCTGCAGCGCGCCTTCCAGCACGAAGCCGCCGGTGTAAGTCATCACCGAGCACGGCGGACCGAGCAGGGCCGGCCGGTGGGCCACGCGCGACATGTCGAGCACCAGGGCGGCGAGCACGTTGCGGCCGGCGCGCAGGTGACGCGTCAGGTCGAAGGTGTCGTAAAAGTGATGCGTGATGTCGCCCTTGGCCGGACCGCGGCCGATGAACGTGCCGTTGCAATAAAACAGGTAGCGGCTGTCGGCCGACAGCGCCACCCGCAGGTGGACCTGCGCCGGATCGGCGACCGTGAAGGTCCGCCGAAAATAACGCACCTGGTAATGCGAGGGCGTGACCGCCTCGGGCGGCGGCGCGCTATGGGAGCCCTCGGCAGACCAGATCCACGAGGCGGAGTTGACGAATGGTTTGTCGGGCACGGGGAAAACAGGCGGTGCGCGCCGCTCAGCGGCGGGCGGGCACGAAGACGAAATCGAAGCCGTAGGCGCCATAGAGGCCGCCATCCTGCCAGGTGAGGCCGAGGTCGTCCGAGTAGAACGCACCTTCCTCGAAGGTCGACACCCAGAGGCGGCCCGTCACGTCGGAATCGAACGCCAGCACAAACACGTTTTTCACCGGCAACCCGGCGGAGCGGTCCTCCCAGGAGGCGCCGCCATCGGCACTCACGCGGACGCCCACGCCCCAGCCACCGACGGCGAGCCGGTCGGCGTCGTGGGGGTCGATCGACGCCGCATAAAGGTTGGCGGTAGCGGAGCCGGCATCCGTCTGGCTCCACGACCGGCCGGCGTCGCGGGAAAGCCACGCGCCGCGGCCTTGGGTGCCGGCGAGGATGAGGTTCGGATTCGTCGCGCTCTGCACCATGCGCAGGGCCGTGGCCGGGGGCGAGTCCGTGCGCGCCCAAGTCTTGGCGCCATCGGTGGATTGGTAAATACCGTCCTCCGTGCCGAGCAACACGCGGCCAGGGGTCTGGGCGTCGGCCACGAGGGTCTGGCCGTAGAGGAGATATAGGCCAGCTTGCGCGAGGGACCAGGTCGCGCCGCCATCCGTGCTGCGCAACGGACCCCACGCGGTCGCGGCGTAGACTTCATTTGCATTGCCCGGATTGAAGGCGAAGGCGCGGACATCGATAACTTCCCAGCCCGTGGTGAGGCGCCACGTCTTACCGCCGTCGGTGGAACGCACGACGCCGTCGGCGCTCGCGATAAGCACAACCTGACCGTCGCTGCCGGGTTGAAAGGCGACCGACGTGATGCCGAGGACGCGCGGGCCGAAATGCTCCCAATTCATGGTGCCGGCCGGCCGCACATAAAGGCCGGAGTCGGACGGAGTGGAGCTGTTTTTCTGCGCCTTGGTCATGGCGACCGCCGCGTAAAGATCGTGGACGGGCGCACCGGCGGTGAGGCCGGCCGGGGTGAGGACGGCAAGGGAAAGGGCGAGGAGGGAGGCTTTCATCACGGGGTTACTCGACGGTCTGCTGCAGGAGGGGGCGGTTGAAATCGAGGAGGAGGCTCTCGCCGCCATGCTTGATCTCGAGTTTGCCGCTGCCGCGCACCTCGTGCGCGTAGGGACTGTCAAACAGCGGCCAGGCATCGTAGTCGATCGCCTGGCCGTTCACGGTCGGCGTGGCGCCGTAGCGCACACGGATCGTGTCGCCGTCGAGCGAGGTGAACTCCGCAGCCGGGACCGGGTCGGTCGAAAACGTGAGGGGCAGAGCGCGCACGGCGCTTTGGAACGCGGCGAAGGACTCGTAGTCGCGCGCCGCCGCCACCTGGACGATGTAGCCGTTTTTCAAGGCATCGCTCACGAGGCACCGGTGACCGCTGGCCCACTGGTCGGCGTTGGTGCTGATCCAACCGCCGGCACCGCCGGCGAGGAGACCGGTCCAGTCGACCGGTTTCCACTCGCCCGGCGCAAAGGGCCGGTAGGCGATGTAAACGGGACCGCCCTGCGTGAAGATCCAGCCGGACTTATCCTCGGTGGTGTTGGCGAGATCGCGGGAGAAAAAGGTCGTGATGTGCGGAAAGCGGTTGCCGGCCGGCATGTCGTAAAGCGCGACCAAGGCGCGGCCTTGTTGGAAGACTTGCTCGTAGGGCGAGCCGCTGGGGAGTTTGTCTTCGGAATCGTAGTCGGCCTTGGAGCGCGCGATCAGGTCCGTGACCGTGTCCCAGTCGGCGCCGAAGAACATCGTGCCTTCGAACGGGGAGGAATAGGGCTGGGTGCCAAAGAAGGTGTTGGCCGCCTCCATCGTGGGCTTGTCCGTGCGCCAAGTGAGACTCCAGGTCTGCTGCTGGATGGGCTGCAGCAGGCCGCCCTGGGACGAACCGAGGACAAAGTCGCGGTCAACGTAGCTGTATTTGTAGACAGCAATGGTGCGTTTGTCGCCGATGGTGAACGAGAGCGGGCCGGCATTCCGCATGCGCCAACGGGTGCGCTTGAGCTCCCGCTCGACGTAGGGTTCATCGCGGTCGCGGGCAATGCGCTCGAGCAGCGGGGGCGGCACGTAGCCGGCCATGGCCAGCAGGGTGTTGCCGGGGTCGGCGTTCGGGCGCTTGTCCCCAAAGCCAAACAGAAACCAGCCAAGGCTGGAGCTGTTGGTCTGGCCCGGCGTCATGATCTGTTTGGGGTAAACCCGGCTGTGGGCGCCCCCGTAGTAGCCGTCCACGTGCTCAATGAGGTAATCGTAGATGAGGTAATCGAGCATCATCCGGGCCTTCTGCCGCATCTCCGGATCGTGCGCCCAGCCCGCAAGGAGGGTCATCGGGATGGTGTATTCCTGGATGTAATTGGGAGAGTCGTATTCCCCCTGGCCGAAGTTCGTCGTCACCCACATCCAGTGATAAAGGTAATCGCGGGCTTCCGCGAGATTCTCGGCCGAAGAGCGGCCATTGAACCATTGGTCCGGCCCGGCATCGAGCATCGATTGCGCCGCCAGATACCGCGCGGCGTAGGACATCGCCCAGTGGTTCTCGGTGTCACCGCGGCTGGGCCAGTAAATGCGCCACAATTCCTGAATGCGCTTCCAAGTGGCTTGGTCGAGGTTATCGCGACCAGCCACCATCACGGCCGCCATGGGATAGGCCCAAAACATGTTCGCCGTCGGCATCGGCTCGTTGAGCACGGCGAGTCGGGCCAAGGCTTGCTCCACGTTCTGGCCGGCCTGGAGATTGGCCGCGACGTCGACGAAGTTTCCCCTCGTCGGAGAGCCTGCAGAAATAGTCGTAAACGCCTGTTGAAGAACAATATCCCTCCGCTGGAGGAAGCGGGCTTGGATCGCCGCATCGGAGAGGTCAGTCGTTTCCGGCGTCGGTTCAGCGAGCAGCGCAGTCGCAGGGAAAAGAAGGATGAGGGTGCCGAGGACACGCCAGTTTGCCGGCCGAAATTTCATCATGGGGTGAGAATACAAGGGTAAGGCTCAGGTTGTGCCGCGCAGCGTCTGATTTTCAACCCGCAACTTTCCTGAAAATTCATTTATATGACGCAAACCGCCACTCCGTCGTCGCCGGACGCCCCGGGAGCTGAGGCCGAAGAAACGCGCCGCCGGATTCTTCCTCGGCAGAGATCGGTTTCTGCACCCCGCCGCGGGAGCCGGCCGCGGGCCCGGGCATGACAGACAAACCCCTTGACTCGATCGCAAGGGGTTATGTGATTTTTCAGAAATAATCACCGGCTTACCCCATGCTGATTGCCGATATCGCCCGCGAGGCCAAGGTCTCCCCTGCCACGGTCTCTCGCGTCATTAACCAACCCCACTTGGTCGCCCCCGATCGGCTGGCGCAAGTGCAGGCGGTGATGGCGGCGGCCAACTACACCCCCACCCCGCTCCATCGCCGGCGCGGGCCGAAATCCCGCCTCGCGGCCCCGAAAAAAATCGGGGTCTGGTTTGTGGGCGCGCGCAAGAATCCCAGCCTTAACTGGTTCCAGGAGCAACTGTTGCAAGTGCAGCCGTCGAACGAGAAACAGCGGCTGGAGCTCTCGCTGCTCTTTTCCGACTCGCCGCACGAACTGCCCCCGGCGGCCCTCGAGCGCCAAGTCGACGGCGTGATTATCCAGGGCATGGAGCCCTCGCCCGCGTGCATGCAAAAGTTGGCCGGGCTGCCGCATGTCTGGTTCATGACCCGGCGCTCCACCGATTACGTGGGCGATTACGTGGAGCCCGACAACGAACTGAACGGCCGGATGGCCGCTGAATATCTGCACGCGCGCGGCCACAATGCCGTGGCTGCGATCAGCACCGAGCCCAGCTACAGCGCGATTTCCTGGCGGGTGAAGGCCTTCCTTGCCCGCGCGGCCGAACTCAAACTCAAGGCCCACTGCATCTTGGGCAACGAGCAGGCAGAGGTCAGTTACCTGCAGCACACCCCCACCCACAGTGAAAGCGAACAACTGGCCCGCCGGGTGCGCGAGGCCCGGCCGCAGCCGACCGGACTCTATGTGCCGGTGGATCATTTTTGCGGCTCATTTTTCCGCGCCATGCGGCTCATCGGACTCCGGGCGGAACGCGACTACGAGGCGATCCTCGGCAATTACAACCCGGTCATTTATCATAACTTGGACAATTTGCCCGCGGCGCTCGATATCAACCTGCCCACCCTCGTGCGCAAGGTGGTGGACCACCTTGTTTGGCGGATTGAAAATCCCCAGGCCGTCGGCCGCATCGGATGCACCGTGGCCCCCAGCCTGATTGCTACTTCGCAGCAAAACCAGACGCAGCCCGAATGAATATACATGACTAGAGGGCTTGCAAAGAATCGTCACTTCCCTTTTAGAAACCGATGTATTCGCGCCGACCCCAATTCGGATTGAAGACAAACCACCCCCAAATGAACCCAAGCACCATTAAAGAAACCCGCCCGGCCCAGGCGTAATTTGGTCAACACCCGCCCCCACTGACATAACGTTTGCGCGGACCCGGCAGGACCACCCGAGAGGTGATCCCTGCAACCATCCGAACCAGCGTGCGGGACAGCCGGCCAGCCTTTGGCATGCACTGGCATTGGCGCTTATCCCCAGCTGGCGGTCATTGGTGCCGCGCCGATATGGCGGCTCACCCCCTTTTTGACCGGTCATAAACCGTCAAGAAACCCAACCGGCCCCCAAAGCCGGTAACTACAAACCACCCCCTAATAACGAATGAAACCAGAACAAAGCTACCCAGCTCCGGTGGCCAAGCGCAGCTTGGCCGCCTATTTGGCTGCAGTCGTCGCTCTCTCCTGGGCCCCCGTGTGGGCTCAGCAGGCCGACGCCGCGGCTGACGACGAAGAGATCGTGCGGCTCACGCCGTTCGAAGTCGAAAGCGAGAAGGACTACGGCTACCTGAAGACCAACTCCGCTACGGCCACCCGTATCGGCATGGAGATCCAAAAGATTCCCATGAACGTTGCCGTTCAGTCCCGTGACTTCCTCGACGACACCAACTCCACCTCCCTCACCGACCTGTTCCGCTACACCGCGTCCGGCTCGGGCGACAACCGCTTCGCAATGCGCCGTCCGGCCAACGAGGCGACTCCCCAAGGCACGTTCTCGATCCGCGGCTTCACGGTCAACACCCTGCTCCGCAACGGCATCTTCCGTTACATTTCCTACAACCTCGACAACGTCGAGCGCGTGGAAATCGTCAGCGGTCCTGCCTCGGTGTTCTTCGGCCAGGGCTATCCCGGCGGTGTCATCAACTACATCACCAAGCGGCCCTCGTTCACCAAGATCCCGACCACGTTCAAATACCAGATTGACGACAACTCGGGTCAGAAGTTCGTCCTCGACCACAATGCGGTGCTGTCCAAAAAGGCGGCCTTCCGTATCGTGGGCGGTTGGGCTGACTTGCAGGGCGACCGTCGCTTCGAGTTCAAGGACAACCTCAACATCACGCCTTCGCTGACGTTGGTTCCCTTCGACTCCGGCAAGCTGACGATCAACATTGAGGCCGAATACCTCAACGACAAGTTCAACGAGAACGACTACGACTGGGTCTACGGCGATGCCTCCGGTTGGATTAACTGGGTGGCTGGTGGCGGCGCAAACGCCGTCAACAACTTCGCTACCTACATCAACTCGATCCGGACCTCGACGGGAGACTATGACCTCCCGGCCTACACCAGCATCGCCCGCGGCGCGTTCATCACGGACGCCAGCGGCAATCGCGTGCAGGACGAGGCGTTCAACTACACCTCCCGCGGCGCCTACACCCACAACATCGTCAAGACGGTTTCGGTGTCGGCAGAGTTCCAGCCGTTCGAGTGGCTCTCCGGCCGCTACAGCTACACCAAAGACCGCTCGGACTATAACTCGCTTGAAGGTATGACGCTGCCGTATGGCGACGGCATCAGCTGGCGCGTTCATGCTGCCTCCACGGCGGGCTACTACCGTGACACGCACAACCACCAGCTGGACTTGGTGTTCGAAAAGGAGTTGTTCGGTGTGAAGAACAAGGTTCTCACCGGCATCCAGTTCAACAAATACGAGCAGAAGTATAACTCCTCCATTCCTGGCCTCTTCCCCTTCTGGGGCAAGGTCCCGGGTGCGACGAACGGCATTGCCAATCCGAACTATACCCAAGTGGCGCAGAACATTGCCGGCTCCGGCGGCCAAGTGCCCGTCAACCAGGTCATTCGTGACCGCAACGGCAACATCAAGCTCGTTCAGGACGTGTTCTACAAGTGGGACCCTGGCTTCGAAATCAATCCCTCGATTGCCACGATCAACTCGGTGGATCGAGTCGTGCTCGACCAGTACAAGCCGAAGACCGACGCCTGGTATGTCAACTATCAGGCCTCCCTCCTCGACGATCGCCTGACCATTCTGGCTGGCTACCGCAAGGAGGAAAGGTCGGAGGACGGTCAGTTCCTGATCGCCAACTACCCGTGGTTTATCCCCCCGCCCGACGCCTTCAGTGACACCGTCACGTATCCGGAGAACGTCTACTCGTTCTCGCAGAACTACGCCAAGACCGTCCCCGTGACTGTCGATGGTGACTCCGACATGATCGGCGCTTCGTTCGCCATCACCAAGGAGCTCTCCGTCTACGCCTCCCACTCGAACACCTTCAAGTTCAACACGGGCACTCGCGGTGGCCACTGGGCTGGCGATGAGCTGCTCTGGGCCGCTCAAGCGATCGCCTATGGTGGTGGTTCCTTCAGCTACCGTGGTGTGACCATCACGCAGCCTTCGCAGCTGACGTCGGTGCTCCAATCCGTGGGCGCCTTCGACAAGATCAAGAACGAGACCGGCACTAACCTCGAGTTCGGCGTCAAGCTGGCCTCCGAGGATAATAAGTATGTCGGTACGCTCTCGGTCTTCTCGGCCACCCGCGCCAACCAGCGCTTGGACGACGGCGCCGCCCAGTCCAATCTCGAGGAACCCCTGAACTACACCCCCACGGACGGTTCGGGCTACTTCCCGGTTGGTTCGTCCTACGACGGCACCCGTCTGCTCCGCTGGCGCACGACGGACCTCGAGAACAAGATCGAGGGTGCTGACTTCGACGTCACCTGGACCCCGAACCGCAACCTGCAGGCCAAGATCAACGGTGCCTGGATGTGGACCGCCAAGACGGTTTACGACAAGACCCGTGCTGCTCCTGGCTCCACCCGCTACAGCGCCCTCAGCGCTTCGGCCAAGGTCGCCTCGGACATCTACTACGGTGCCCGCTTGGAGAACGTTCCGGAATACCGCCTGAACGCCTTCGGTAAGTATACCTTCACCGACGGCCCCGTTCGCGGCCTCTCCGTCGGCGCTGGTATGCGCTACTCCTCCGAGACCG
>JBMSWZ010000002.1:0-19048 GCA_049425105.1 Cephaloticoccus sp. | reverse complement strand
TCGATCGAGCTCCACGAGGCGACGGGCCAGCAGTCGTTGAGCTGCCAATAAACCGCGCCCATGCAGCGCGGCATACTGCGCCGGTAGTGCTCGACGCCGGTCTGCATGCAGTAGGCTTGGTTGAGCTGCGCGAGGTAGATGAGCGCGTCCTGGTTCTGCGGAAAGCGGTAGAGCCGCGACACGTAGTCGAGGATGATCTGGTTGCCCGCCGCGTTCTTCTGGTGATTTTCCATCACCGGTCCAAACACGTTGTCATCGCCGGGCGTCGCGAAGGTGGCGTTGGTCGCGGGCGAGCTGTAGCTCTGCATTCCGAACTCCGACACGAAGCGGAAACGCCACTTCTCGTAATCTTTCACGGGGTGGCGCGCATGCCAGACGTCCCAGAAGTGCGTGTCGCCGCTGACTTCGCCGAGCGCCTTGATCGAGTAGTCGTTGCTGCGGCCCTCGCCGCGGTAGGGCGACGTCGGCCAGTAGGCGGTGACGCCGTCGTGCGCCGCGACGGCCGCCGGCAGCACGCGATGAAACACCGCGTCGTAGTGGCGGCGCAGCGTGCGGTCGGCCTTGAGCGCGTCCCAGTTGAGCGTCTCGATCTCGTTGTTGCCGCACCAGAGCGCGAGCGAAGCGCGGTGGCGGATCCGGCGGATGTTGTCCTCGGCCTCGCGCTTCACGCTGGCGAGGAAGTCGCGGTCGCCGGGGTAGAGCGTGCAGGCAAACATGAAGTCCTGCCAGACCATCAGGCCGAGCTCGTCGCACACGTCGTAGAACTCCTCGCTCTCGTAAAGTCCGCCGCCCCAGACGCGGACCAGGTTCATGTTGGCGCGCACGGCGGACACGAGGTCCCGCTCGTAATCGGCGCGCGTGAGTCCCGCGACGAAACTGTGCGCCGGAATCCAGTTGGCTCCTTTCGCGAAGACCGCGTGGCCGTTGACCTTGAACTGGAACGACTCGCCCCACCGGTCCTTGTGCCGGTCGAGCTCCAGCGTGCGCAGGCCGATCCGGCGCGTCCACGTGCCGAGCTCGCGACCATCGCGCGCCACCGCGCGCACCGTTACCGTATAAAGCGGTTGCGCCCCTTGGCCGGCGGGCCACCACCGCTGCGGCGATTTGATCTCCAAGGCGAGCGCCCCGGCGCGTCCCGTGACCTCGCCGACCACCTGATCGCCGAGGGAAGTTGTAATATAATACGTTACAAACCGATCCGCGCGGGCGAGTTCGGGGGTGAAGGTGAGGATGACGCGGCCGCGGGCGGAGTGGTCCTGGATGACGCGCACGGACTCGAGGCAGTTGGCGCTCCAGGCCTCCAGTCGCAGGTCGCGCCAGATGCCGGCGGTGACGAAGCGCGGACCCCAGTCCCAGCCGAACTGGCACTGCTCCTTGCGGAAGACCGAGCAGCGGCCGACGGAGTCGTTGAACTCCTTGGGGTGATGCTCGGGCCGGGTCTTGGGCAGCGCTTTCCCGGCGCTGGCGAAGACGAAGCGCAGCTCGTTGCGGCCGGGCTGGAGCAAGCGTTTCACGTCCCAGCGCCACGTCACGAACATGTTGTCGGTCGACGCGACCTTGCGGCCGTTGACGTAGACGGTGGCGAGCGTGTCCAGGCCATCGCAGACGAGCTCAACGACTTCCTCGCGCAGCAGCGCGGCGGACACGGTGAAGCTCGCGCGGTATTCCCAATCGCGATGCTCGATCCACTGCAGATCGAGTTCGTTGGTGCCGAAAAATGGATCCGGAATCAGCGCGTGGCGCCGCAGGTCGCGGTGCACGCACCCCGGCACGGTGGCCTCACGCCAGGGTGAACGCTCGGTCGCGTCGCGAAATTTCCAATCAGCGGAGGCAACGGGCAGGGTGGGCATCGGGAGGTGATTTTTGACGGCGCGCGGCGGGCGCCAAGTTCGGAGTTGGCCTGATGCCGAATAACCGCGTTCAGAGCCGTGCGAGGAGGCGGCGGACGCCTTCGACCGGGGGCTCGGTGATCAAGTGCAGGGGGTGGGTGGCGCCGAGAACAGCCGTGACGGCGGCTCGCGCGAAGGGGGCGTGAAGGATCACCCCGCTCAGGCCGACTGGCAGGGGCGAGGGTGGGGTGAGGCCGAACAGGTTTTGGCTCACGGTTTGGGCGAGCCGCGCCAAGGCTGCGGCCGAGCTCGCCAGGATGTCGCGGGCGATGGGGTCGGCGTCGGCCAGTCCCGTGACCAGCGGGGCGAGACTCGCGAGCAGGGACTGGGGGGTGTCGGGCGCGTAGAGGTGGCGCGAGAGGGCGTTGGCGTCGTGCAAGCCCAGGTGATCGCCCACCGCGCGGCCCAGGGCGGAGCCGGGCAGCCAGCCCTGCAACTCGAGTTCCGTGCGCGCCATGGCGCGCCGCCCGAGGTCGTGGGCGCTGCCGGGGTCGCCCAGGCGCCAGCCAAGCCCGCCGGCGTAATGGGGTGCGAGATCGGGGCCGCGGGCGGTCACGAAGGAACCGGTGCCGGCATGCAGCGCCAGGCCGGGTCGGCCGGCGGTGGCGAGTTCGAGGATGGGGATGGAATCGTCGTGGTGCTGCACCGCGCCATAGCCCGTGACGCCGGCAATGAACTCGCGCCAAAAAAGCCGGTTGCCTGACATGCAGAACACCGTGTGCGTGATTGTTGGGTTCCCGGCGCCCGTGACCAGAGCGCGCAGGTTTTCCTGGATGAGCGCCGTGATGGTGTCGCGCGCCGCCAAGCTCGGGCTGCAGCCGCCGGCGGTG
Source organism: Cephaloticoccus sp. (assembly GCA_049425105.1). Taxonomy (GTDB): domain Bacteria; phylum Verrucomicrobiota; class Verrucomicrobiia; order Opitutales; family Opitutaceae; genus Cephaloticoccus. The sequence continues at coordinate 16,329 of JBMSWZ010000002.1, read as the reverse complement.
CGGCGGGCGCGCACGGCGCCGGTTTCGTCGACGAGAATAAACTCGGTTTTCGTGCCGCCGCCGTCGATGCCGATGCGGGCGTTCATCACGCGAGCGGCTTGCTCAGGCGATGCTTGTAGAATTCGCCCACCTGCCGGTTGTGCTCGATCGCGCCGGGCAGGTTTTGGCTGCGCAGCACGGGCAGCGCGTGGCCTTGCGCCTGCATCCACGCCATGACTTCCAGCATGAGCAGATTGAGGAGCATGCCGCCGATGAGCGTCGAGGTCGGACCCGACATCAGGCCGTCGCCGAGGTCGATCAGCGTGTCGCCCGGCACGCCGAGGTTGTCGAGCACGTGGTCGGCGACTTCGTGGAGCTTTTTGCCGCCGGGGTGAACCGTCTTGGCGGAGGAAGACATAGCAATCGAGGTCAGGCCCGCGACGTGGAGGCCCTTCGCCTTGGCGTAGAGCGCGACCTCGAGCGGCGAGGAGTTTTTGCCCGAGTTGGAAATGACGATGATCGTTTCGCCCGGCCGCATTTCATAGCGTCGGTCGTAGCGGCCGGTGAGTTCCGTGCCGTAGCCGACGAGGTTCTCAATGAAGCCGCCGGTGGGATCGAGGACGCCGTTGACGCACACCAGGCCGCCGGCGCGGCCGATGATCTCGCGGGCGATGACCTCGCTGTGCCCGCTGCCGAAGACGTGCAGCATGCCCCCCGCGGCGAGATTGGCGCCGATGAGCGGAGCGAGCGCGGCGAGCACCGGCTGGTTTTTTTCGCGCGCGGCGGCGAGCAGCGCGGTCGATTGTTGATAGAAGGCGTCGGCGGGGGAGGACATTATAGAGAGTGAATATACAGCGGTAGGATTTGCTTTATTAATCGGGGTCCGCCGTTTTGCTGGTCGGACCCCAACCATGAAGACTCCATTCCGTTCCTTGGTCGTTTTGGCGGCCGCATTCTCTATCACCCTTGCCGCCCGCGCCGTCAACGCCGAGGACTACGCGCACGAGGATGCGTTCAAGCAACTGGTGCTGTCGCCGGATGGTCAAAAGCTCGCGTATTCGCAGACGATCAAGGGGAACCACATCGTCTTCGTGCAGGATCTGGCATCGGGCAAGAAATTCGGCATCAACTTGGAATCGTCGGACAAGGCGCTTTCGCGCTCGGCGAGCTACTTCTGGAGTGCGAGTCACCGCTTTGTCTGCCAATACGAAGGCCAATATTACACGGTGGACGATGATGGCACCGACGCACGGGCCAGCATTCCGTATGGCGGGTTGGTGCACAACTTTCGCGACGAAAAGAGTGGCGCGTTGCTGATCAACGGCTTCGAGCTGCAGCGCGCCGAGAACATGGGCCGGGTGGATTTCGCCTACCTGCCGCGGCCCTACGTTCACCGGGTAAACACCATCGGCGCCAGCGGTATCGACAAGAGCCGGGTGACCATTATCCGCGTGGTCGACAATCCCGGGCATGTGCTGGCGTGGGTGGCGAACGCCGCGGGTGAGGTGCTGGCCGGCACCGAGTTCAAGGGCGACCAGTTTCGGGTGGTCTACCGCGAATCCACCAAACGGGAGAATTGGACGGCGTTGCCCGGGCTGGATTGGAGCGACCCTTCCAGCCTGGCTTTGGGATTTTCGCTCGACGGAAAGACCCTCTATGTCAGCCGGCTGAGCGAGGCCGGCACCTGGGCCTTGTATCCATACGATCTCGGCTCTCGAACCTTGGGCAAAGTCATGGTCGGCAGCCCGACCTATGACCTGTTCTACCCGTTCTTCAGCGGCGGCACCAACGGCGTCTCGCAGAACGCGTTGATTTATACGCCCAAGGAAGAGCGCCTGCTCGGCGTGCGCTACAATGTCGATGTGCCCAAGACGGTGTGGATCGACCCGGAGCTGGCCGCGGTGCAGGCCGCCCTCGACCAAACCCTGCCGGGCAAGGTCAACAGTGTGGTAAGTTTCAGCGACGACCTCCAGCGGCTGATCCTGCTGTCGTGGTCCGCCAGCGATCCCGGCACCTATTACCTCTTCGACCGGCAAAAGGTCTCTCTCGAAAAGCTCTTCCAACGCCGGCCGTGGGTGAACCCCGAGGAGTCGGCCGACATGAAGCGCTTCAAGTTCAAGAACCGCTCGGGGATGGAAATCACCGGCTATGCGACGCTCCCGCGGGATCGGAAACCGACCAAACTTCCGATGCTCGTCATTGCCGGCGACGGCAACCGCTCGCTCTGGGATTACGACGGCTTCGTCCAGATGTTCGCGGACCAGGGTTATCTGGTGCTGATGGTCAACCATCGCGGACGGGCGGGCCTGGGCGACGGCTTTGTCAAAGCCAACGGGCGGTCCGTGATGCTGGATGCGGCGGACGACCTTGCTGATGCGGTGGACTGGGCGGTCAAGGCCGGCCTCGCCGATCCGAAGCGGGTGGCCATCCGCGGTTATGGCGGCATGAGCGGTTTGCTGGCTTTGCTTTGTGCGCAGGAACAACCCGACCTTTACCGCTGCGTCTTCGTCAACGAGCCCACGCTCGACCTCACCAAGCAGGTCAACCGTGAGCGGCTGAATCCGTGGTTTTACCAGCAGGCCATGCGCATGCTCGGCAATCCCGACACGCCCGAGGGCCTCGCCATGCTCACTCGCGCGTCGCCGGCGCTCAACGGCAAGCCTCTCACGATCCCGACGTTGATCCAGCACAAGGACGACATCTATGGAGCGGAGTGGGCCTACAACATCACCCGGGACTTCATCAAGTCCGCGGGCGCCAACGTCACCTTCATCCACGACTACGACGAAAAATTCGGCTACCAGACGCTGGCGAAATATTGGCAGGAGGACCTGGACTTCTTGCAAAGGCACATGCCGGCGAAGTGAATTCGCGGCGATGATCCGCGCCGTCGACCACATCAACATCGTCGTCCGCGACCTGGAGCGGTCGGTGCGCTTTTACACCGACCTGCTCGGGTTCCGCCTGGCGCGCGAGGCGACCTTGGAGGGTGCTTGGATTGACCGCATCGTCGGGCTTCAGGGCGTGAAGGGCCGCGTGGCCTACGTCGTCGCCCCAGCCGGCGAGCCGCGGATCGAGTTGCTGGCCTATGATGCACCGGTGGGCGTGGACCCGGTGGACAACCGGCGCGCCAACACCGTGGGTCTGCGGCACATCGCGCTTCAGGTCGACGATATCGCGGCGATGACCGCGAAGCTACGCGCCGCCGGGGTCACGGTCTTCAGCGATCCGGTCAAAGTGCCCGCCGGCGTCGTGAAGCACGATGCGGGCGAGAAGACGCTGGTCTACTTCCTCGATCCCGACGGCGTGATCCTGGAGCTCGCGCAATACCGCTGAGTATAGGTTTGGTTATTCCTGCGCACAGCTTCTTTCGGAATGGTCAGCCCTCTCTGTTTCCTCTGTTACCTCCTGTGAAACTCTGCTTTTTACAGGAGGGCGCAGAGCACGCGGAGTTTTTTACAGGAGTAAACTGAGGTGACGGAGGTGGTGCGGTTTTGGAGGCGCAGCGGATTTTTTTGGAAGAGAGTGATCACCCTCATAGTAACGCCTTCACACTTGGGGACGCGCCGCCCTGGGCGCGTGGTTTAGATCCTCGGTTCTCTCCGTTATCTCCGGTGCAACTCACGCCTCCCACCGGCCGTAGATGCCGCAGGGGAGGACCTTGCCGTCGGCTTGGATGGGGAGGCCGACTTCGCCGGCGGTCAGGGTGCCGCCGCGGCCGTTCATGAGTTCGGCGAGCAGGTTGGCGACGACCGTGGGCGAGAGGCGCGCGGTGTAGGCGTTGATCAGGAAAAACAGCGGCGTGTCGCTCAGCAGTTCGCGGCATTCGCGCAGGAGCGTCCAAAGGTGGTCCTCGAGTTTCCACATTTCGCCGGTGCTGCCGCGGCCGTAGGTCGGCGGGTCCATGATGATGGCGTCGTAGCGCCGCTCGCGGCGGATTTCGCGGCGGACAAACTTCAGGCAATCGTCCGTGATGTAGCGCACCGGCGCCTCCTCGAGGCCGGAGAGCGCGGCGTTTTCGCGGCACCATTTCACCATGCCCTCGGCGGCGTCGACGTGGCAGACGCTCGCGCCGGCCTTGGCGGCGGCGCAGGTGGCCGCGCCAGTGTAGCCGAAGAGATTGAGCACGCGCACCTCGCGCCCGGCCTTGACCGCGGTGCGGATCCGGCTGCTGAACCAGTCCCAGTTCACCGCCTGCTCGGGGAACAGCCCGGTGTGCTTGAAGTTGGTGGGGCGGATCTTGAAGGTCAGGCCCAGCGGGGCGTAGCCGATGGTCCAGTTCTCCGGCAGGGGCCGGCGAAATTCCCACTCGCCGCCACCGCGCTCGCTGCGGTGGTAAAAGCCATCCCAGTTCTTCCAGGCCGCGCCGGGCTCCCGGCCGTGACGGGGCCAGATGATCTGCGGGTCGGGCCGCACCAGGGTGTGGGCGCCCCAGCGCTCCTGTTTCATGCCGTCACCGCATTCGAGCAGCTGGTAGTCCTGCCAGGCATCGGCGGTCAGAATGGCGGGGCGCTCCGGAGTCATGGGCGCTAGCATGGGAGGAGTCCGGTCGGCGTGAATCAAAAACCGTAGGTAAGTGGATTCACTTAGTGGCACTTTATTGGCACTCGTCGGCAATATCGGTCCTTTGACCCCTTCATTTACGTCCATGAACCTTCCAAAACTATTCCGCATTGTCCTCGGCCTGGGATTGGCCTCGATCATGGCCGCTGCACCGGCGCTGGCCGACGTGGTGGTGACCAAAAATGGCACGCGCCTGGTTGGCCAAGTCACGAAGATTGAGGACGGCAAGATCCACCTCACGACCGATTTTGCGGGCGACCTCGTCGTCAAGCAGAGCGAGGTCATCGGCTTGGAGACCGACGCCGCGATCAACGTGCGCCTGGCCAGCGGCACGACCCTGCAGGGCACCGTCAGCAGCACCGAGGACGGCATCACCATTGCCGGGACCGACGGCACGCTGAGCACCAAGGTCGAAAAGGTCGCCGCCTCCTGGTCCGCCGGCGCCGAGGACCCCAACGTCATTGCCCTGCGCAAGGAACTCGCCTCGAAGGAGCGCAAGTGGGCCTACGAGGTCGCGCTCGACGTGCACGGCAAGTCCGGCAACAAGAGCCAGCTCGGCACGCAGGTCAGCGCCCGCGCAACGCTCAAGACGCCGGAAGACACCCTGCAATTTTACACGGCCTACAACCGGCAGGAGACGGACAACGTCAAATCCGCCGACCAGTTCAACGCCGGCGTGGACTACGCGAACAACTTTTCGGGCAAGAAGTCGTGGTATGTGCGCGACGAAATCGGCTTTGACCGCGTAAAGGACATCGAGCTCTACAACGTGGCGGCGGCCGGTCTCGGTTACGATTTCATCAAGGAAGACAAGCGCACCCTCACCGGTCGTGGCGGTCTCTCGTTCCGCTATGAAGGTTACAAGAATCCGGTCACGGCGGACGTGAAGAGCGTCGGTCTCGACTTCGGCCTCAACCACGAGTGGGAGTTTGGTAATTCCAAGCTGGTGAACCGCCTCGCCTATGTCCCGGCGTTCGAGGATTTCGGCAGCTTCGTCATCAAGCATGAGTCCTACTATGAGCTGCCCCTGACCAATCCGAAGTGGAAGCTGCGCGTCGGCGTGAGCAACGACTACAACAGCCAGCCCGGCGCCGGCGTCGAGAAACTCGACACCGCCTATTTCACCCGCCTGGTGCTGAACTGGAAGTAAGCGTTTCCCCTTGTTTCGTTTTTCACCGGCCCGCGGAGTTCGTCTCCCGGGCCGGTTTGCTTTTCCGGCGCCGTTCGCTTGGCTGGTCGCATCATGATGCGGCAAGACTACATCCTCCGGTTGATCGGCGAGCTGCGGCAGTTCGTCGGCGAAGTGCTGGGCTCCGGCGATCCCGGGCGGACGGGTGAGGCCCTTTCAGCCGTGCTGCATGCGCAGCAGCAATTGTTTCACCTCCCGCCGGAGGATTTCACCGGGCGATCCCTCGACGACCAAGTCGACCTGCTGGCGCGGGGCGAATCATCCGCCGCCGCCTTCGAGAAGGCCGCGACTTATGCGGCCACACTCACGGAGGCTGCGCGGGTTTACGCCGCCGCCAATCGCGACGCGCTCGCCCGGAGTTCGCGCCAGCTCGCGCTTGGGGTGCTGCTGACCGCCGCGCAGCGCTGGCCGGAGCACCGCGGGTCGCTGGGGGACGAAGTCACGGCGCTGCGCGCGCAGTTCTCGCTCGAGTCGCTCGTGCCCCCCGTGGCCGAGTTACTGGCCGCCTGGGATGCCGCCTGAGTCGACTCAGGTCCCGTAAAGCCGGTCGCCGAAATCGCCGAGGCCGGGGAGGATGTATTTCTTGGCGTTGAGCTCGCGGTCGTGCGCGGCGGTGTGGATCGGCACGTCGGGGTGGGCGGCCTGCAGGGTCTCGACGCCCTCGGGCGAGGAGACGATGCACACGAAGGAGAGTTCGCGGGCGCCGGCTTCCTTGACGACGGTCAGCGCCTGCGCGGCCGAGCCGCCGGTGGCGAGCATCGGGTCGACGACGAGCACGCGCGTGCCGGCGAGCGGCGGGAGTTTGCAATAGTAGCTTCGCGCCACGGCGGTGGCGTGGTCGCGCTCGAGGCCGACGTAGCCGACGCTCACGTCAGGAAACATGTCGAGGAAGGGCTGCATCATGCCGAGGCCGGCCCGCAGGATCGGCACGATCACGAGCGGCCGCGCCAGCACCTTGCCGGTGTAGTCCTCCAGCGGCGTGGCGATCGGTTTATCCTTGGTGGCAAGGTCGCGCGTGGCCTCGATGGCGAGCAGCTGGCCGATCTGGTAGGCGAGGGTGCGGAAGGTGGCGGACCGCGTGGTCTGGGCGCGCAGGTGGGTCATGACGTGCGCGGCGAGCGGATGTTGAAGGACGTGCAGGGCCATGGGCGGGATAGGTTAAGGATTACAGCAGGCGTTTGCCGACCTTGTGCTCGAGCAGGGTTTCGAGCTCCTTGGTGAGTGCCTTGTCCTTGCCGCGCAGGCCGGGCATGAGCGCGAGCCAGCGGTAGACGTCGGTGCGCAGCCGCTTCGGCATGGCGGGCTTCAACAGCGTGACGCGGTCGAGCGCGCGGACGCAGAGCGAGGCGACGTGCTCGCACATCTGCTGGGCGCTGGCGGAACTTTGCTGGCCGGCGAGGCGCAGCGTGTCGTCGAGTCCGCGGTGCCGGCGCGCGGAAAAGGTTTTGTAGGAGCCGAGGCTGTTCGTGAGCACGTTGACGGTGCGCGGGAAGTTGCTCGACATCAGGTTCCATGGGTCTTGCCCGTCGCCGGCGAGGCGGATGTCGCTGCGCAGAATCACGGCCGGGATGTCGGCAAACTTGGCGATCATGAACTCGATCACCGTGCCGGCGTCGAGCTCGGTGCCGTCGTAGTTGAACAGGCCGATGTCGCACTGGAGCAGGGCGCGGATGTCCTGGTCGCGGATGGTGCGCGGGGTCTTGCCGCGCGGCTCGAAATCCTGCGGGAGGCGGCAGAGGTATTTGCCGTGCGATTTCTCGTAGATCGCCTCCGCGAGGTAGGCGTTGCCGATCAGGTGCTTCAGCGTGAACAGCTCGCTGCCGAAATAGACGATGTAGGTTTTTTTGGCCTTGGCCATGCGGGCGATGCCGCCAGCAAGCCGGGGAACCGCCGGGGCGACAATGCCAAAGTCCGCCCCCGGTCCCTCAGGGCTCGAGCGTCAGCGTGTGCACCGCCGGCCCGGGAAGGAAGGGTGTGGGCTCGCCCTTAAACCAAGCCTCATGGCCCGCGCGATAATACGGCGACAGTGGATGCCCGCTCTGGCCGCCGGGCATGTGGAAGATGCCCTCGTCCTCGCGCCCGGGCGAAACGACGAAGCGTTCACTGGCGCCAAAGTCCGGCCGCTGCACGCGGGGCGTGATGCTGTCGCCCGGCAATTCGTCGGCCGGGAGGTTCAGCCAGCCGGACATCCAGCCGGGCAGAAAATAGGAAAACGGATGCACGATCGCGGCGCGATTGCGCCGTCCCCAGGTGGCGTCGGCGATGGCCGTGTCCTGCGCATCGAGTTCCTTGATCACGCGGTCGACCGCGGCGAGCAGCAAGGCGTCCCAATCGGCGTGGCGTGCCGGGAGAAAATGTTGCGGGCGTTCCTGCAGCAAAGTCCACAGCGGTTGCTCGTAGTGAAAACGGTGCCAGTTGAAATCCGGATACACGCGGAGGCAGGGGGCGTAGAGCGGATCAAACACGAGGCTGGCGACCTCCTGGCGGAAGAGTTTCACCAGCCGATAACTCACTGAGTCCGGCCGGGCGCGGGCATCCCACGTGGCGAGCTGCGCGCGAAACGCCGCGCGGCGACCCTTGGCTGCCAGCTCGGGGGTGAGTATCTGCAAGGCCAGGTCACGCCAGCGGTCGAGCCGCGGGGCGGCGTCATCGAGCTGGATCGCCAGCAGATCTTGCGGCGTGGCGTTCTCCAGCATCTGCAGGCGATCGCGGATGCGGGCGCCCCGGGCGGGATGATCATAGCCTCCGTCCCCCAGCCGGGCCAGGGCGTCATCGCCGACCAGCCGGTTGTTGGCGGTCCAAAGGCGGCCGTCGGCCGGGTCGCGAATCACCGGCACGGCCGCGGCCGAGAGGTAACCCGACCAAAGGCGATCACCATAGGCCCATGACGAGGCGAAACGGCCGTCGTAGCCGACGCGCCGCGGCAGGCCGCCGACCACGGTCCACGCGATGTGTCCCTGGGCATCGGCGATGAGGATGTTTTGCGCGGGGAGCGAAGCGATGTGGGCGATGCCAATGCCCTCGGCGGTGGTGCGAGCGGTCTCAAGGCCGATGAGCGCGAGGTTGATGCCCCGTGGCTCCTGCACGGTCCAGTGATAGACCAAGGGGCGGTTCTTCTCGCCCTTGCCGATCACGGGGCCCCAGACCGTCCAGTCGACGTCGAAGGTCACGGGGTCGCCGCCCTTGACCGCGATGACCTCGCGGCGGGTCTCGAGATCGCGCAGCTGATCGCCGTCGCGATAAAGCGTTTCGGCAATGGCGCTGGGCTCGACCACCACGATGTCGCCAGTGTCGGCGTAGGCGTTGGTCAGGCCCCACGCGACATGGCCGTTGCTGCCGGCGATGACCACGGGCACGCCAGGCAGAGTGACGCCGGTGACGCGGTGATCGGCCCACGCCAGCGAGGCGCGATACCAGATGTTGGGCACGCGCAGGTGGAGGTGCATGTCGCTTGCCAGCAGCGGCACGCCGCTCGCCGTGTGCGCTCCGGCCAGCGCGAAGCTGTTGCTGCCGGGACGCGGCGGCTCCTCGGTGGACGCGGCGGGCTTTTCCGCCGGTGCGCCGCGGACATTGAGGTCGCGCGCGGAGGGCAGGGGGGGCGGAGCGGCCGGCAGGCTGCCGTCGAGGGCGGCGTCGCTGACGGTGGCGATCGGCGCGAGGAAGGCCACGGCCTCGGGACCGTAGACATTGCGGAGCGTCGTGAGCGAAAGCTCGTTGTTGCCCTCGTCGTTCAGCTCGAGCGCCATCGCGAACGCGACGAGGGCGGAGTCCTCCGGCTGCCACGGGGCGGGTTGGGCGCGGAGCACGAGATACTCGAAAGGTTTCTGCGGCAGTGCGGCGAGGCCGGCGTTGACGCCGGCGGCGTAGGCTTGCAGCAACGCCTGCTCGTCCGCCGGCAGGCGGCCGAAGCTCTCGTGGGCAAGCCGACGGAAACCATGCCGGCGGGAGGCCTTGTCGGCGGGCACGGCCTTGGCCCCCAGCAGGGCGGCGAGTTCACCGGCGCCGCGGCGTCGCAGCAGGTCCATTTGGAAGAAACGTTCCTGCGCGTGCAGCCAGCCGAGGGCGCGCGCGAGGTCCAGGCGCGTGGCCCCCTGCAACGCCGGCACGCCCAGGGCGTCGCGACCGATGGTGACCGGCGCGGTCAGGCCGGTCACCGGGGCCGTGCCGTCAAGCTGCGGCAGGCTGCGGTGCAACTGACGGTAGAACCAGGCCGCGGCCGCGGCGACGAGAACCGCGGCGCCGCGGGCGCCGAAGCCGAGGCGGCGGAGAACTTTTTGCCGGGTGAGGCTCATAGGGAAAGGGCTTGGCGGATCGCGGCCGAGAGTTCCGCGGGCGAGGGTGCGATGTTAAGAGTCAGTGCGTCCGTGGGCTCTTCCAGCGTCGCGAGCTGGCTGGTGAGCATCATCGGTTTCATGAAGTGCCCCTGCCGCGCGTCGATGCGGGCCTGGAGTTGCTCGCGCGTGCCTTGCAGGTAGACGAGCCGGGTGCCGTCGGCGCCGTTCAACAGCACGCGCCGGTAGGCGGCCTTGAGCGCGGAGCAGGCCACCACGACGCCCTCGCCGCGGGCGAGGCAGGCATCCAGGTGCCGGCGGATGGCAGCCAGCCAGGGCGCGCGGTCCTCGTCGGTGAGGGGGGTGCCGGCGCTCATCTTGGCGACGTTCTCCGGCGGATGAAACCCGTCGGCATCTTCGAACCGCCAGCCGAGGTCGCGCGCGAGCTGGGCGCCGACGGTGGATTTACCACTTCCGGCCACGCCCATCACAACGATTGCGCGCGGTGGACTCAGGTCTCCCATGCGCGGCTCGCCACGGGATCGCGGCCTTCGTCAAATTCGATGTAGTCGAACATGGTCTCGATGGGCTTGCCCTCGAAACCCGACTCTTGGATGCGACGTTCCAGGAGGGATCGCGCGCTGTCCTGCCAGCCGCGCTTCATCATGAACCCATTCCAAACTTCGCGATCCGCGTCGGACCGGGTTTCGCCGATCTCGCCGCACCACGCCATGATCTCGCCGTCTGTGCCGCCGGCGAGGGTGCGGTCGCGCAGGGCGGTGTAGTCCACGCGCAAGAAGTGACAGCAGCGCCCGTCAAAGCCCTTGCCGAGGTTCTCCACGTAGTCGGCCGGCAGTTGGCCTGCGGCGTGCAGGCGAATCTTGTCGAGCATGCGGCCGAAGTAAACGAGGCCGCCGACTTGGGCGTAGATGCTGCGGAGTCCGGGGACGTGAGGCATGGGGCGAAAACCTTGAGCGGAATCGCGACCGGAGGCGCGAAAAAAATGGCGGGACTCAGATGTTTTCCCACGCCCGTTCCGCCACCGGGTCGCGGCCCTCGTCGAACTCGATGTGGTCCGCGAGCGTCTCGATGGGCTTCCCCTCCAGGCCGGCGGCCCGGATGCGCTCCGGCAGGACGTGGGAGCGCTCGTCGCGCCAGCCGAGTTTCAGGATGAACCGGTTCCAAATGTGGCATTCCTCGTCCGTGCGCGGCGTGCCGTGCGCCTCGGCTCAGGCCAGAACTTCCCCGTCGGTGCCGCCCGCGAGCACGCGCGCCCGCAGGTTCGAGTAGGCGACGCCGAGAAACCGGCAGCAACGGCCGTCGAGCCGGTTGGTCTGGCCGTCGCCGAGATTCGCGACGTAGTCGGCGTGCAGCTGGCCGGCGGCGTGCAGCCGGATTTTGTCGAGCATGCGGCCGAAATAGACCAGCCGGCCGACCTTGGCGTAGACACTGCGGAGTCCGGGCACGTGGGGCATGGGCAAGGGTCAGCGCCGGCCGTAGTAGACGACCGTGGCAAGCAGTCCGAGGGCGAAGGTCGGGGCGTTGATCCAGAGTTGATGGAAGGGCACCGGCCAGTGGTGGCACGCGTAGCTGACGGCCACATGCTTGATCGCGATCAGGACCCAGCAGATGAAAATGAAGCGCTCGGTCTTCGGGTTGCGCACGGGCGCGCGGCGCACATTGATCTCCACGACAAACCCGGGGTCGGTGCCGGGATGCGGCGGGCGATTGATGAGGCGCAGGAGGTTCGCGAACACGGTGATGCTTGAAACATACGGCAAAAGCGCCGAAATCAATCCTGCCGTGTCGAAACCAACCCCCACCTCCGCCCAGCCGCCGGTCGAACTCGCAGGCACGCGGCTGGCCGCGCCCAGCGCCGCCGCCGCCGGCCTCGCGGCCGTGGCCAAGACGAACAGCTATGTGGTGATGGGCGTAGGCCCGGTCCGCGGCACGAAGCTCCTGCTCGATGTGAACCAAAAGGACGGCTTCGACTGCCAGTCCTGCGCGTGGCCCAGCCCGGACGGCGAGCGCCACACCTTTGAATTTTGCGAGAACGGCGCCAAGGCCATCGCCGACGAGGCCACGCCGGAGCGGTGCACGCCGGAGTTTTTCGCGACCCATTCCGTCGCGGATCTCGCCGCCCGCAGCGACTACTGGCTCAACCGCCAGGGCCGGCTCACGCACCCGATGGTGCTGCGCCCCGGCGCCACGCACTACGCGCCGATCGAGTGGGATGAGGCCTTTGCGTTGCTCGCGCACGAACTGCGCGCGCTCGGCTCGCCGAGCGAGGCGGCGTTTTATACCTCGGGCCGCACCAGCAACGAGGCGGCGTTCCTCTACCAGCTGTTTGTCCGCCAGTTCGGCACCAACAACCTGCCGGACTGCTCCAACATGTGCCACGAATCCAGCGGCACGGCCCTCGGCGAGAGCATCGGCATCGGCAAGGGCACGGTGACCTTGGAGGACTTTCAGCACGCGGACCTCATCCTGGTGATCGGCCAGAACCCCGGCACGAATCATCCGCGCATGCTCTCGTCGCTGGAGGAGGCCAAGGCGCGCGGCGCCACGATCGTGTCGATCAACCCGCTGCCAGAGGTTGGCACGGACCGGTTCAAGAACCCGCAGCATTTCATGAACCCGCTGAGGGCGCTGCCCACGTTGCTGGGCAAAGGCGCCCAGCTGGCCGATCTCTGGGTGCAGCCGCGCATCAATGGTGACCTCGCCTTCTTCAAGGGCGTGATGAAGGAGATGCTCGCCGCCGAGGACGCCGCGCCCGGCACGGTCTTTGACCACGCCTTCATCCGCGAACACACCCATGGGTTTGACGCCTTGGTGGCCGACCTGCGCGCCACCGACTGGGCGGACATCGTGGAGTCCGGCGGCGTGGCGCGGGAAGAGATCGCGCGCGTGGCGGCGCTCGCAAGGCGCGCCAAGGCCACGATCTGCTGCTGGGCCATGGGCCTGACGCAGCAGCCGAATGCGGTCGAGACGATCCAGGCGGTGGTCAATTTTCTCCTGCTGCGCGGCAACATCGGTCGGCCCGGGGCGGGGGCTTGTCCCGTGCGCGGACACTCCAATGTCCAGGGCGACCGCACGATGGGAATTTTTGAAAAGATGCCCGACTGGTGGCTCGACCGGCTCGACGCGGAGTTTGGCTTCAAGTCTCCGCGCGCCCACGGCCTCGACACCGTCGATGCGATCAAGGCGATGCACGAAGGGCGCGTGAAGACTTTCATCGCGATGGGTGGCAATTTCCTCTCGGCCACGCCGGACACGGAATTCACCGCGGCGGCCCTGCGGCGTTGTGCGTTGACGGCGCATGTGTCGACCAAGCTCAACCGTGCGCACCTCGTCACCGGTCGCACGGCGCTGATTCTGCCCTGCCTTGGCCGCAGCGAACGCGACGTGCAGGCCGCGGTCGAGCAGTTCGTCACCGTCGAGGACTCGATGGGCATCATCAACCCCTCGCGCGGCAAGATTCCGCCGGCCTCGGCGGCGCTGCGCAGCGAGCCGGCCATCGTGTGCGGTCTCGCGCGGGCCGTGTTGGGCACGGATCACCCCACGCCCTGGGAGGATTTTGCCGGCGACTACGACCTGATCCGCGATCGCATCGCGCGCGTCGTGCCGGGCTTCGAAAATTTCAATGCGCGCATCCGGCAGGGCATCTTTTATCTGCCCAATGCCCCGCGCGATTCCCGGGAGTGGCGCACCGCGACCAAGCGGGCGAATTTCACAGTGGCCCCGATCCCGCGGCGCGAATTCGCGCCCGGCGAGTTCGTGATGATGACCATCCGCACCCACGACCAGTTCAACACCACGGTCTACGGCCTCGATGATCGTTACCGCGGCGTTTTCGGCGGGCGCCGGGTGGTCTTCATGCACGAGGAGGACATCCGCACGGCCGGCCTGCAACCGGGCCAGCTGGTGGATCTGCGCAATACCCACGGTGGCGTCGAACGGCTGGCCGAGGCGTTCATGATCGCGCCCTACCGCATTCCCCGCGGTTGCGTGGCCACCTATTTCCCCGAAGCCAACGTCCTCGTCCCGATCGGCAGCGTGGCCGCCCGGAGCAACACCCCGACCTCCAAGTTCGTGATCGTGACGCTGGCCCCGACGCCCAACCCGGACGCCTTCCTCGCCCGCCGCCGGGCCGAGGCGACCGGCTGACCGGCCGCGAATGGAACCCTTCCCGGCTCCGCCGGGTCAGACCCCCCGCTATGAAAACCAAGCCTTTGATCCTCGCCGTCCTCTTCGGCCTCGGAGCCGTTGCTCCGGCCGTGGCGGAGGACGCCACCCCGAACTCCAAGGTGCAGGTGGAGTTTGTTAACCCCGAGAAGTTTACCGATGTCCGCGACGGATTTGTGTCCAGCGACAAGGGTCGCGCGGCCAATGCGGACGCCATTCGCCAGTATATTGAACAGCGGGCCGGCCAATATGTGCCGGACGGCTACGCCCTCGCCGTCAAGGTCACCAACATCGACCTCGCGGGCGACTTCGAGCCCTGGGGCCAGCCCGGCGCGGAGGACGTTCGCATCGTGAAGGACATCTATCCCCCGCGCATTGATCTCAGCTACACGCTCACGGATTCCGCGGGCAAAGTGGTGAAGGAGGGCACGCGCGAGCTGCGTGACCTGAACTTCCTCATGAAGATTGATATCCGTCGCACCGATCCCTTCCGCCACGAGAAGTCGCTGATCGACGACTGGGTGAAGAAGGACCTCAAGCCCGTCAACGCGGGTTGACCGGATCCTCCCGAAATCCCGTTTGCGCCCGGCCGCGAGCCTCTTAGGTTCGCGGCCGTGGCTTTTTCCGCCCCCGAGACTGTGCGCATCGACAAGTGGCTCTGGACCGTGCGCCTCTTCAAGACGCGCGCCGCGGCCACCGCCGCCTGCCGGGCTGGCTCGGTCCTCGTGGCCGATTTGCCGGTGAAACCCGCGCGCGAGGTCCGCGCTGGCGAGATCGTCTGCGTGCGCCAAGGCCTCATCACGCGCACCCTGCGTTTTTTGGCGGCGCCGCGCAGCCGGGTGGCCGCCAAGGCCGTGCCCGAATTTTGCGCCGACCTGACGCCGCCGGAGGAATTTGCCAAGGCCCGGCCGGCGCCGGTGCAGCAGTTCCTGGCGCGGGAAAAAGGCGCGGGCCGGCCCACCAAGCGCGAGCGCCGGCAACTCGACCAACTGCTCGGCCGCTGATTCTTTTGCCCCATGGACGTGTATTCCAAGTTTGAGACCGAGCTCGCGGTGCGGCCGGACGACATCGACCTCTACCAGCACGTGCACAGCACGCGTTACCTCGATTACGTGCTCGCGGCGCGTTTTGACCAGATGGAGCGGTATTACGGCATGTCCATGCAGGACTTCGCCAAGCTCGGCTACGGCTGGTTCATGACCACGGCGCACATCCAATACAAGCGGCCGCTGGGGTGGGGCGACCGGATGATCGTGCGGTGCTGGATCGATCATTTCACCGAACAGGGCTGCCGGGTGGCCTTCGAAATCGAGAAGCTGCCCACCGGCAAACGGGTCTGCGACGGCTGGTGCGATTACGTGCTCGTCACCCTCGCCACCGGCCGGGCCACCCCGCTGCCGGCGGACATCCGGGCGAAATACTCCATTTAACCCCCTCCAGACCCCCCTTTGGATTTGGCTTGTGTCATCAGGCCACCTCTGGCTGCTTAGAGGCCTCGATAGAGAAAACGTTAGATGACAGGATCTGGTGAGTCGTTGGCTGGGCAGGAGCTCAAGTGATGATTTCGAAACCCACGGTGGGAACGGAACTGGCAGCGGACGGAGGATCTACGAATCATTAGATGAGCAACTCCAAACTGTATGTTGGCAATCTGCCCTTTAAGACCAACGAGGACGACCTGCGCGCGCATTTCGCCCAATACGGCAGCGTGTCCGACGTTTACGTCGCCATGGACCGCATGACCGGCCGCCCCCGCGGTTTCGCGTTCGTGACCATGGGCACCCCCGAGGAGGCCAAAGTGGCCGCCGAGAAGGTGAACGGTGCCGATTTCGATGGCCGTCAGCTGACGGTCAATGAGGCCCGCCCGAAGGAAGACCGTCCTGCTGGCGGTGGCTTCGGTGGCGGCGGCCGCGGCTTCGGCGGCGGCGGTGGTGGCGGCGGCCGTGGCTTCGGCGGCGGCGGCGGTGGCCGTGGCGGCTTCGGTGGCGGTCGTGACCGCGACCGTGGCGACCGCTACTAAGCGTCCACGCCTTCCAAGGCAGCATTTACGGGACGGAGCTCCGCCGGGGCTCCGTCCTTTTTTATCCAGAAATTCCCGCAGTTGCGGGTAAGGCGGGCGCGTTTGCCCGCCGCTCGGGCGCG
>JBMSWZ010000001.1:0-19172 GCA_049425105.1 Cephaloticoccus sp. | reverse complement strand
AAAGGGGCCGGGTCGACGAAGGATGCAGGCACGCCGAATTCGGGGCCCAACTTCAGAATGCCGGCCTCGGGCTGGTCCGCAAAGAGATGCACCACCTCAGTAGCGCCAAGCCGTCCCTCGCGACGGGCCGCCAAGATCGCCCGGGCATTGCTGCCACGGCCGGAACCAAGAATCACAATGCGCATAGGTCAAATGCCTCCAGCTTTTCTGATTTTCTCGATCAGTTTGGTCGTGCTGAATCCGGACAGAAATGGCAGGAAACGGATCTCGGCGCCCCCTCCTTCAAGAGCCGCCCGCTCGTCGGGATTGAGCGTCTCGAGGGTGTAGTCGCCGGCCTTGCAGTAGATGTCCGGCTGGAGCGCACGAATCTCCGGTACGAGTCGTTTTTCCCGGAAGATCACCACGGCGTCGACAAACCACAGCGCCGCCAAGGCATACGCTCGATGCGTCTCCGAAAGGATCGGTCGCTCCGGGCCCTTCAGTTCGCGCACACTCGCATCACTGTTGATCGCCACAAACAGCGCGTCACCCAGTGCGCGCGCCTGCTGCAGGTAATACAAATGTCCCGGGTGCAGCAGGTCAAAGACCCCGTTCGTCAGCACCACGCGCTTGCCGGCCTCGCGCAGTCTGGCCCGCGCCGCACGGGCGGCTTCAAGCGTCAGGAGCTTCGGATTTTCGAGGTGCACCGCGGAAAGCCGGGACGGTCGCACGCCGCCCCCGGCTTGTAAATCCCCTTTCCCGCCGCAATCGAATCAGGCCTCAGAAGAATTTCTTGGCCTTCTCGAAAAAGCTCTTCGACGTGGGCTCGCTGGCGTCGCCACTGATCTTGGCAAACTCCTCCAGCAGTTTGCGCTGCTCGGACGAGAGGGTGGTCGGCACCTCGACGTGCACACGCACCAACTGGTCGCCCTGCCGGTTGCCGCGCAGCGAGGGCATGCCCTTGTCGCGCAGGCGAAAGGTGGTGCCGCTTTGCGTGCCGGTCGGGATTTTCAGCGAGGCCTTCCCGAAAAGCGTCGGCACCTCGATGGTGCCGCCGAGCGTCGCCAGCGTGAACTTGATAGGGATCTCGCAAAAGAGATCGTCGCCGTGGCGCTCGAAGAGCTCGTGCTCCTTTACGGTGAGCACGATATAGAGGTCGCCGCTGTGGCCACCGGCAAGTCCGGCCTCGCCATTGCCAGCGGACCGCAGGCGCGAACCCGTATCGACGCCCGCGGGGATCCGGACATTGAGCTTGGTGGTCTTCGGCACACGGCCTTCGCCGTGGCAGGCCGAGCACGGCTTTTCGATCTTCTGACCGGCACCACCGCAGGTCGGGCAGGTTTGCGTGAAAGTGATGATGCCACCCGAGCGTCGCACCTGACCGGCGCCGCGACAGGTCGGGCAGGTAACCCGTTTGGAGCCGGGTTCAGCCCCACTGCCATCACAACGCTCGCAGGTGACGTTTTTGCGAAAAGAGATTTCCTTCTGGGCGCCCCGCGCCGCCTCCTCGAGCGTGATTTCGAGGTCGTAGCGCAGGTCCGCGCCGTCGCGGCTGCCATCCCGGCCGCCACCACCGCCGAACATTTCGTCGAAAATTCCGCCTCCTCCTCCCCCGCCCTGGCCGAACACCTCGCGGAAAATGTCGAACGGGTCGTGAAATCCACCACCGCCGCCCCGCGGACCGGGACCGCCCCCCATGCCGCCTTGGAAAGCCGCATGGCCGAAACGATCATAAGCCGCCCGCTTTTCCGGATCGTTGAGGACGTCGTAGGCCTCGGAGACCTTCTTGAACATCTCCTCCGCCTCGGCGTTGCCCGGATTCTTGTCCGGGTGATACTGCACCGCTCTTTTCCGGTAGGCCTTCTTCAGCTCCTCTGGCGTGGCGCCCTTGGTCACGCCCAGCAATTCATAGTAGTCTTCCTTGGCCATGGCGGTTACTCCTTCGCCTCCGGCTTGGGGTTTCCGCTTGAAACCACCACCGACGCCGGGCGCAGCAAGCGGCCGTTGAGGGAATAGCCGACGCGGATCACGTTGAGCACGTCGCCTTCCTTCACCTCGGCACTGGGCTGCTGCGACAGGGCTTCATGCTGATGCGCATCAAACGCTTGGCCGACGGGATTGATCTCCTTCAAGCCGTGCTGCTCCAAGGCCGACTTGAGCTGCGTCTGCACCATGGCCACGCCTTCGCTCAGGGTCTTGAGATTAGCATTCGGCTGGCCCGCCGCCGCCAGGCCGAGCCCGAGATTGTCGAGCACCGGCAGCAGGTCTTCCAGCACGCGCGCGGTGGCATACTGGCGGAGTTCGTCTTTTTCCCGTGTGACGCGTTTGCGGAAATTCTCATGATCGGCGACGGCCCGGAGGTAACGGTCGTAGTGGGCCGCCGCCTCAGCCTTGGCGGCCGCCACCTGCTCTTCGGGGGTCGGTGCGGTCTTGGGCTGCGTATCCGCCTCCGCCGCGGTCGCGGCGGCTGGCTGATCGTTCTGCTCGGTGGATTCCTGGGATGCCTTGCTTGTCATGATAAACGGTCATTAAACTACGGCTTCTTGCTTTCTTCAAGCGTATCGGAAAATCCGCCGAATGCTCGCGCCTCTTTGGGCAGCTGCCGCAGCAGGTCGGTGCCGGTCCGGAGAGCATTTTCAAGCACTTGGCCGATGTCCTCCGGCAGCAGGCCCCCCACGGCGCCACCCAAAGCGAACAACTGATCGAGCGACGCTGGCAGCAGGAGTTGATTCGCATCGGCCACGTCGTGAAAGGTGCGGTCAATTTGCACGGCATGTTCCTGGCGCACCGGTCGGGCCCCGGTGTAGTCCGCCACGACCAGGCGATCGAATCGCGTCCGCAGTTCGCCGATCTTGAATTGCCTGCGCCCCGCCCGCTCGCCCGGCACCGGCGGCATGTCGGGGCCGGCCAGATAAGATCGAAAGACCTCGAAATTGGTGCGCCCGTCCGCCCGCTTGACCAAGGCCACCAAGTCGAGATCGAGCGTAATTTTCGCAAAGCTCGGTTTGGCGGTAAGCAGAGACCAAGCATCGGCATCAAACGAGAATTCGCGCACCCGGAGAAACTCCCTCGTTGGAAAAGTCGGCGGATTCTCGATCACGACCCCGCGCGCCAGCAATCGTCCGGTGAAGGGATTGGCCATGATCGCATCGGCCTGGAGGTCGAAACCCGTGCGCTCCCGCACCCATGCAGCCACGAAATGCGGCAGGAGCGTCATCCACGCCAGCGCCGCGACTGCGGCCACCACCGCAAGGAAAAACACGGCCTTGAGCAAAATGCCGCCGCGCGCGGGCGACGGACGGCAAAGTCCCCGCATGATCAGGCGAAGTTCTCGGTGACGAGCACGATTCCGAACTCGTCCGCCACGCCATTGAACTCGCCGCTATAGGGCAGCAGGGCGTTGTCGCCCCGACCCAGCGCCATGCCGCCAATGTTAAGGCGGCCGCTGACCACGCTGATGATGCGCGGGCCTTCTTTGCCCGGGAAACTCACCTTTTCTCCGGGACCGAGCACCAGCCGACGAATCCGAAACTCGTCGCACTCCGCAATCACCGCGGAAGTGGGCGCCCCGCGCACGGGCGCGGGCTCAAAATCGTCCCATTGGATGCACTGCAGCGATTCGTGCACGTGCAGCTGGCGGGGTTTGCCGTCAAGCCCGACCCGTGCCCAGTCGTAGACCCGGAAGGTAGTGTCGGAATTCTGCTGGATCTCCAGGATGAGATTGCCCGCATCGATTGCGTGCACCTGGCCGCTGTGCACAAGGATGGAGTCGCCCTCGGCCACCTTGAAGCTGTGGACGCAATCCTCGACGCGCTGCTCAATGATGGCTTTCTCAAAATCGGCGCGGGTAACCCCCTTCTTCAGGCCGACAATCAGCTGCGCCCCGGGCGCGGTGTCGGCGATATACCAATTTTCCGTCTTCGGTTCGCCCTTGAGCTGCGCCGCTAGCGTCGCCGGGGGGTGGACCTGCAGGCTCAGGCGCTCGCGGCAATCGAGCCACTTCACCAAGATCGGGAACGGTTTGTCCGCCGGCCAATTCGGCCCCATCAGGTCCTTCGCGTATTTCTTAAGCAAATCGCCCAGCTTGGCCCCCTTGTGCTTGCCGGTGCTGACGACCGACTGCGCTTCGGGGCGGTCAACCATCTCCCAACTCTCGCCAATCGGCTTGGCCGAGGTCAGTTTGCGATCAAAGGTCGACTCGAACGCCCGGCCGCCCCAGACGCGTTCTTGGTAAATGGGTTCAAAGCGGAGAATTTCTCGCATGATGGTGGTGGAAGTTTTGCGAAGCTCGGACCTGCGCGGGATTTACATTTGACCGTCCCGCCGTAAAGCTTGGTATGCCGGCCTTTGCCCGGCCCAGACAAATGCCCAAGTCGAAGACTTCAAACCCAAATAACGGCCCCTTCTACCAGGCCCCTCGTCACCGACCAAACTGGCTCGCGGCGGTGATTTGCTTTGTGTTGGGCGTGTGGGTGTTGGCCGCGCTGGTTGATTACGACCCGAACCAGAGCAGCTTCGCCACCACCCGGGTTCTGGGCACCAATATCGCCGGTCCGTGGGGGGCAAACACCTCCTGGATACTATTTTATGCCGTCGGCCTCAGCACGTGGGCGATCCCGCTTTCGTTGCTCTGGCTGTGCTACATTGCCATCCGCAATGCCCGCCGGCTCGCCGGCACCCGCCTCGTCGCGATCCTGGTGTGCATCATCACCCTGTCTGGACTCGCGGCGATGTTCGAATCCCTCAAGCCCAGCGACTACTTCCCCCAGGGGCTGGGCGGGCGGCTCGGCACGTTGATTTATCTAGGCGGTTTGCGGGACACGCTGGGCGTCTTCGGCGCCGCCCTGTTGCTGGGCACACTCTACATCTCCGGGCTGCTCTTCATCATCACCAAGGACATCGGCGCGGAAATTGAGCGCTACGTCGCGGCTTTCCAAGCTTGGCGCGAGGAGCGCGCCAAGCGCAAAGCCGAGCTCGCCGAGGCCAAGCGTCTCGCCAAGGAAGCCCACCAAAAGGAAAAGGAAGCTGCCAAGGCGGCCGCCATAGCCGCCAAGCTGGAGGCCAAGGCCCCCGCCAAGGCCGAACCCGCGATGGTCATGCCCAAGACCGCGGAGGACCCCCTTGCCAAGGCGCCGGTTCGAACCCATCCGCCGCCAAGGGAAGAGCCCAAGCCCGAACCAGTCGTGGTCATGCCCAAGCCCACCGCCAAGCCGAAGCCGGCACCGGTGGATCCCGCCGAGGCCGCCGCCAAGATCCAGCTCAATATCGTCAAACCCGAGGAAACCAAAAAGGCGCGGGTCACGGTGCCGCAGAGTTCCGACAAGAATTACCTCTTCCCCGACATCAAGCTCCTCACCGAACAGGTCACCAACACCGAGGGCAACTCCGAGGAGGAACATCGACAAAACGCCGAGAACCTCCTGCGCATCCTCGGGGAGTTTGGCGTCGAGGTCAGCCTGGGCGAAATCCACGTCGGCCCCGTCATCACCCGGTATGAAGTCGTGCCCGCCGCCGGCGTGCGCGTGGAAAAGATTTCCGGCCTGGACAAGAACATCGCCCTCGGCATGCGCGCCCAATCCGTGCGCATCCTCGCCCCGATCCCGGGCAAGGCCGCCGTTGGCGGCGAGGTGCCGAACCAGCATCCCACCCCGGTCGGCATGCGCGAGATCCTCGAGAGCGAGCAGTGGGCGGGCGCTAAAGCGGAACTCCCCATCGCTCTGGGCAAGGATGTTTCCGGCAAGCCGCTGATCTCCGACCTGACCAAGATGCCCCACCTGCTCATCGCCGGCGCCACCGGCTCGGGCAAGTCCGTCTGCATCAACTCCATCGTCGCCTCGATCCTCTACTCCAAGAGCCCGCAGGATGTGCGCCTGCTCATGGTCGACCCGAAGGTGGTGGAGTTGAAGATTTTCAACACGCTCCCGCACATGCTCATCCCCGTGGTCACCGAGCCCAAGAAGGTGCCCGGCGCGCTGAAATGGCTTCTCGGCGAGATGGAGCAGCGCTACCAGATGTTCGCCAAGTGCAACGTCCGTAACATCCTTGGCTTCAACAGCCGCAAGAAGGGCGCCGCGCCCGATCCGGTCGAGGCCGCCGCCCAAGCCCAGCTTGACGGGCTGGATGCCAGCCTGCCGGATGAGACCGAGCTGCCGGACCGCCTGCCCTACATCGTCGCGATCATCGACGAGCTCGCCGACCTCATGATGGTCTCGCCGGCCGAGATCGAGACATCGATCGCGCGACTCGCCCAGCTCGCCCGCGCCGCCGGTATCCACCTCATCATCGCCACGCAACGCCCGTCCGTGAATGTCATTACCGGCGTCATCAAGGCCAACCTCCCCTCGCGCATCGCCTTCCAGGTCGCGTCGCAGGTCGACTCCCGCACCATTCTCGACACGAAAGGCGCCGACAATCTGATCGGCCGCGGCGACATGCTTTTCTCACCGCCCGGCAGCTCCCGCCTCGTGCGCGCCCAGGGCGCATTTGTCTCGGACGAAGAAGTCGTTTCGATCGTCGACTTCCTCAAGCAAAACGGCCCGCCGCAATACGCGACGTCCGTGCAGCAGCAGATCGACCGCGCCGCCAGCGATGGCGATGACGACGGCGGTGGCGACGGAGCCGATGGCGACATGGGCGACGACGGCGAGCTCTTCCAGCAGGCCCTCGATGTCCTGCGTTCCTCCAAGCGCGCCTCCACCTCGATGATCCAGCGTCGCCTCCGCATCGGCTACAACCGGGCGGCCCGCATCATGGACCTCATGGAGGAGAAGGGCATCGTCGGGCCCGAAAACGGTTCGTCCCCGCGCGAGATTCTCGTCGACCTCGACACCTACGAAGGTTGAGGCGAATCGTTGCCTCGGGCCATTTCTCCCTTTCCCTCCACCCCCAAAACCCCTACTCACTGACGCATGCAGACCATCGGCGAACGACTGGAAGAAGCTCGGAAGCGCAAGGGAATCTCTATTCGTGAGGCAGCGGAAGCGACCAAGATCCGCAGCGACTACCTGCACAAGTTTGAGAGCAACCAGTTCGATCTGAATCTCGCCGAGATCTACGTGCGCGGCTTCTTGCGCACCTACGCACTTTACCTCGGCCTGCCCGCCGAGAAGCTGCTCAACGATTACGCCGCGCTCGGCCGCAACCAGAGCCGTCAGCGCCAGCCGAGCCGAGAAATCTACGGCCGCATGGACGTCTCGATTGCCTCCGCCGATGAGCGCGCCGTCGAGAAGGCCCCCGCCACCGAGGAACCCTCGAGCCAGAGCGCCGAGAGTCGCCGCGTCTCCGGCCTCGGCCGCAGTGGCAGCAGCCTGCCCAAGGGCCCCGCCATCTCGCCCCAGTTGATTTTCCGGGGCGGCATTGCCCTCGTGGTCGTGGTGGTCGCACTGCTGCTCTACTGGTTGGTCAGTTCGTTGGTCGGCCCGAAGGAGCCCGCCAAGCCGGTTTCAACCAGCGGCACCGCCGTCTCAGCCAACGAGTCCAGCATTTCGCTCATCGCCCTCAACAGTGTTCGCGTCAAGGTCACCGTCCGAAATCCCGACGGCACCGCCGGTGAAGTCCTCCTGGCGGATACGACCATGGCCAAGGGCGAGATCCGCACCGTGCGCAAGCCGGGCCCCATCCTTATCTGGGCGTCAGAGGGCAAGAACCTGCAGATCGAGCTGAACGGCAAACGCTACCCGATGCCCTTTGAGGGCTACAACCGGGCGCAAATCAACTGATCCGGATCCAATTCCAAAACCAAACGGGCCGCTCGATTGAGCGGCCCGTTGGTTTTTGGACTCAGCGCAATCCGACCGGGGGACCCAGCACTTCGCGGAGCACCACCGCGCGGCGCAAACCACGGCGATCCCGGAGATCGGCGCGCAGACTGCCCGCCAGTGCCGCGCGCGAGCGAATGGCGGGCGCAGCAGTCGGCATGTACGGCACGCGCTGGCGCAGCGCCTCGGCGCGCTGTTTCGTGCGCACCACCTCCTCGAGCTGCTGTTGCAAACGCCGCTGCCGCTCGAGCATTCCCGAGTCGATGGCCGGCTCAAACCGCGGCGGGGGCGGGGGCTCCGCGGCGAGCGGAGGCAGCTCCAAAGGCGGCGGGCCGCCCGCGGAGCGTTCGGCAATCTTGCGCATGATTTCCTCGCGGATGCGCCGCGCCCGCTCGGCCTCGTCAGCCGTCTCGCGCGTATCATCCTGAAAGGTGGCCTCCGGGCGCTCCTCCTCTGCTTCCGCCTGCGATTGTTTGCGGGCGTTCAGCCAGTAGGCAAACGCCGCTGCGGCGGCGATCACCAACTGCATGTGATCGAAGATCCAGTCCATGGATTACTTCTTGCCTTCGTCGTCGGAGATGGACTTACGCATGCCGGTGTCGGCCTGGACGTTCTCCATGCGGAAGTAGTCCATGACGCCCAGCTTGCCTTGACGGAAGGCCTCGGCCATCGCGAGCGGCACCTCGGCCTGCGCAGCCACGACCTTCGCCTGCATCTCCTCCACCTTGGCCTTCATTTCCTGTTCCAAGGCCACGGCGGCGGCGCGACGGATTTCCGCCTGCGCCTGCGCAATGCTCTTGTTGGCCTCTGCCTGCGCTTCCTGCAGCTTGGCGCCGACGTTTTCGCCCACATCCACGTCTGCGATATCGATCGAGAGAATTTCAAACGCCGTGCCCACATCGAGGCCGCGCTTCAAGACAACCTTGGAAATGCTGTCCGGGGATTCGAGCACGACCTTGTAGGTGTCGGCCGAACCGATCGTCGTCACAATGCCTTCGCCCACGCGGGCGATGATCGTCTCCTCTTTGGCACCGCCGACGAAGCGGTCGAGGTTGGTGCGCACGGTCACGCGGGCGCGGACCTTGACCTGAATGCCGTCCTTGGAAACGCCGTCGATCGTCGTGCGGCCGGATTCCGGGTTCGGACAATCAATCACCTTCGGATCGACGGAAGTGCGCACGGCCTCCTCGACATTTTTGCCCGAGCCCTTGGTCGCAAGGTCGATCGCGCAGGCGCGCTGCCAGTCGAGTTCGATGCGCGCTTTCTGGGCCGCGATCAGCGCCTGCACGCAGGCGATGACGTTGCCGCCAGCGAGGTATTGGGATTCGATTTCATCGATCTCCAGCCGGATGCCAGCTTTCACCGCGCGGATGCGGGCTTCAACGATCACACCGTAAGGCACGCCGCGCAGGCGCATCGCCACGAGATTGATAATGCCCACATACGCGCCCGAAAGCCATGCTTTCAGCCAGACGTTGAAGAAGGAGATGATGATGCCGAGCAGCACCAAGCCGGCGACGACGCCGGCAATGATCAGGATCAGGGTCAGGTTCATGAGTGGATTAGTTTTCCGGGGTTACGATTAGTCGAAAAGTATCGGCGCCAATCACCTTCACGGCCGCGCCCGCCTCCACGAAGCCGGTGCGCGAAAACGCTTCGTGCTGCCGGCCGTCAATCACGACGTAGCCGGTTGGCGCCAGTGCCGTCGCGGCTTTGCCGGTTCGGCCGATTAAATTTTCCGTGGCTGCCTTCGTGGTCGTGCCGGTCACGGCGGTTTGCAAAAACATCCTACGCCCCAGCGCGGTCCTGGGCAGCAGGACGAACTCCAGCCACAACACCACCCCGAGAAGACCGAGCGCCACAAGGAAGGCCACCAGCCCACCCCCAACGCCGAAATCGTAAAAGGACACCGCCACGCCCCCGAGCAACGTTTTGGCCGGCTTCCCCGGCCCCGACCGCGACGCGCGCCTCATAGCGCGCGCCATCAATCTCGACTTGGCCGCTGGGAAACATGCCCGTGGCCGCGACGCCGGCGCGACCCACCATCGTGGCAGCCGCCGTCGCGGGCGCACCCTTGCCCGTGCCGCCGACCGCCGCCGCCAGGACCATCTTGTCCCAAAACATCCCCTTCGGCAGGAACCGGAGCAGAGCGAGCGCGCCCGCCACCGCCAGCACCAGACCCAGGCCCAGGTTGATCGCAGGCTGGACAAAAAGGTCGCCGGAGATCGTCACCGGTTCGTTCGGCCAGATGTCGGCCATTGACCACAGCAGCGATCCAAGCATCAACATGACTCCGGTCAGCGCGGCCACCACGGTCCCGGGGAAGAAGAACAGCTCCACCGCTACCAGCAGGAGACCGAGGCCGAAAAACAACATCGGCTCATGTCCGGACAAACCGGCGGTATAGTTGCCCAGAAACACCACGGCCAGCAGCGTGAGACCGGCGATGCCGAAGAAGCCAAAGCCCGGAGTCTTGAACTCGACGAACAGGGCCAGCAGGCCGAGCCCCAACAGCACTGGCGAAATCGCATTCAACCACACGGCCAGTTGCTCGGACCACGTTACTTCCAGCCGCGTCACGGCATAACCCGTCGCCCCAAACTGGGCGCGCAGGAGCGATTCGACATCCTCGGCAATCCCCAGGGCCAGCAACGGCGCGGCGGGGTCTCCGTGCAGCGCGACGGCCTCATCGGCCGTCACCGTCAGCAATTCGCCCGCCGGCTTGAGCACGGTGTCGCCAATCTTTAGTTCGAAGTCAGGGCTGGTCATGGCCTTCAACACGTCAGCGCGGCGTGGCTCCGACGACGACAAGGCACGGACCTTGGCGTTGATGTAGCTAGTCATCTTGCGCTTCAGGGCCTCGGGCACGTCCGTGCCGGCTCCGCTCACGAGTTCGGCCGCGCCCATCACGCCGTTGGGGGCAAAATAGATCTCATCGGTGACGGCCGCGATCAGGGCCCCGGCTGACCCCGCCTCGTCGTTGACATAGGTGATGGTCTCGCCGGGAAAGCGATCCAGCGCCTCCATGATGTCGAGCATCACGTCCGCCCGGCCGCCCGGGGTCTTCATGTCGATCACGACCACGCCGGCACCGCGGTCAATGGCCTCCTTGAGCCCCCGGCGCACCACGTAGAGCACCGGTTTCCCGATCTGCTCGCGCACCGGAATGACCATCACCTTCACCGGTTCCGCCGCCACCGGCACCGCCGCTGGTTCCTGCGCCAACGCGGCCACGGCCGGCAAAGCCAGCAGACCAATGAGGAGTTTGCGCAGCATGGTGCCACGAAACTACCGGCCGCGCCCGTTGGCGCAAGCATCGCGCCGCTGGAAATTCACCGGTTCTTTCCAAAAAGCCGTTGCCCGGCCGCTCTTGAGTCGATTTCACGGGGGCATGGAAAAAGTCACGTTTGGTGGCGAAACACTCCTCCGCTGGCGCGTGGGACATTCGACCTTTCTTGCGCTGCCCGAAAAGGGCGCGCGCCTGATGAATTGGAACGTCGCCCTCGGCGACGGCTCCGTGCGCGACGTGCTTTACTGGCCGGAAGACGCCAACCTCGCCGAAATCGCCCACGTGCGCGGCGGCAATCCCATCCTCTTCCCCTTCAACGCCCGCACCTTTGACCAGGGCGACATCCACTTTTGGCGCGCCCCGGACGGTGTCCGCCGGCCGATGCCGATGCACGGCCTGGCCCGCCAGGGTGCATTCCAGCTCACGCAGCTCGATGCCGCCGGCTTCACCGCGCTGTTCCTCCCGAACGACGAAGCCAAGGCGGTCTACCCTTACGACTACGAATTCACCGTGCGCTATCGCTTTGAGTCCCTCGGGCTGATCTGCGAACTCACGCTTCAGAACCTCGGCACCGAACCGCTGCCGTGGAGCGCGGGACACCATTTCTACTTCACCTTGCCCTGGACCGAGGGGTTGCAGCGGAGCGATTACGCCATCCGCATTCCCGCCAGCCAGCGGTTTCGCCATGCCGCCAATGGCACGCTGTCGCCCGGCCCCAACCTGCGGGAGATCGAAAACTTTGCCAATCCCGAGCTCGTGGATGCCATCCATACCGGCCTCCGCGACAACACGGTGGTGTTTGGCGAACCCGGGCATGCCGGCGACGTGGTGATTACCCGTGGCCTGGAGAAGGTGCCGGCCGCGGATGCAACCGTCGTGACTTGGACCGGCGGCACTGATGCTCCCTTTTATTGCGTCGAGCCGTGGATGGGGCCGCCCAATGCCCCCGAGCACAAACGCGGACTGCATTTCGTTTCGCCGGGTATGACCGAGACTTTTTCGGTCGCCGTGCGCATCAAATAAAACGACCCGCCGTTTCGGGCGGGTCGCAAAAACCGGACGGCGTTCCTGCCTCAGTGCAAGCTGCCGCTCCAGCCCTCGCCACAGGGGCCGCCGGAGCTCTGCACCTCGACCTCGTAGTCAGTGCCATCCATTCGCACCAGCGGATGATAGCTGCCGGAGATGCGCGCGAGGTTGCCTTGGGCGTAGTGGCAAATGAACGACCGGCGAAACCGATCCTTCGAGCGATTCGGACCGGAGCCGTGGATCACATTGCCATTAAAGAACAGTGTGTCGCCGGCCTTCATAGTCAGGAGCACCGGTTTTTCGCCCTTGTGCACCTGCACGAAATGCCGGGTATAGCTCTCGCCCTTGTTCGCTTCGTCCGGGCAGACCACCGGCGCATCCTTGGTGTTCGGCACGACCATCATGCCGCCGTTCTCGGCGTCACAATCGTCGATTGCGGTCCACGCCGCGATGCAGGTGCCCGGCTCAACCAACAGATAAAACTGATCCTGGTGCAGCGCCTGGCCGCGCGCGCCCGGGGGCTTGAAGTAAAACATGCTTTGGGTGCCCACGGGTTCCTGGCCAAAGAATGTGCTCAGGCACTCCCGCACCTTCGGGTGCAGCATGTAGCGTCGCGCCGTCTCATTGTAGCGATGCGGCATCATGACGCGCGGATACTGGAAGAGCGGATCGCTGGGATTGTCCACGCCGTCATGCGCCACGTGGCGGTCGTAATGGCCGGGCACACCTTCTTCGTGGATCTTGGCAAATGTTTGCCGGATTTCCTCCACCTCGGCTGGTGAAAACATGCCGCGGACCAAGACAAATCCGTCACGGGCAAATTGTTCGGCCAGGGAGTCGGCCTCGGGGCGGGTAAGGGGGGAACTATCGATGACCATAGTGAAATATCCTAGCATCAATGCCCCGGCTGTTCCATAGTATCTCTCCTCAAAAACCTATAATATCCTGCTTCCTTGGCTCACCGCATCGATACCCCAGCGCCTCCGCCCGGCCCCCTTGTGACCGGCACCTTCCGCCAGGTTGCCCGTTTTAACACCTATCGAGAACGGGGCACGGATGACTGGGTGCTCGTCTACAATGCCGAGGGCCATGCCCGCTTCGGCCACGCCCGGGGGGATGTGTTGACCGGACCGGGCGACATGATCCTGCTACGGCCGCGTTTCCGGCACGACTATGGGACCGCCCCGGATCGCCCGCTTTGGGTGCCACTCTGGGCTCATTTCATGCCCCGGCCGGGTTGGATGGAGTGGCTCGACTGGCCCGAGGCCGCTCCGGGCATCCATCTGCTTCACCTCCAGGGCCCCCAGCGCCAGATGATCGAACGGCGTTTCCAATTCATGCTGCAGATCAACTCCGGGGCCGACCGCGTCCGCCGCGAACTAGCCATGAACGCCCTCGAGGAGATCATCCTGCGGTGCGACCGGTTTAACCCCCGAAGCGAGATGTCGCAGCTCGACCCGCGCATCCGGATGGCGGTCGAATTCCTCTCGAGCCATTTCAACGAACCCCAGACGGTGGCGGACGTCGCCACACGCTGCGGCCTGTCGCCCTCCCGCTTCGCTCATCTGTTCCGCACGCAAACCGGGGAGACCCCGCAACGTTACCTTGAGTCGCTGCGTCTCAGCCGCGCCCGCCAATTGCTCGAATTCACGCAGGAGCCCATCCGCGTGATCGCGCGGCAGGTGGGCTTCGAAAATCCCTTCTATTTTACCCTGCGTTTCAAACAACACAGTGGCGCCAGTCCGCGCGACTGGCGCCGCCGAGTGGCCGCACGTCGGGCGACCGCCTGACGCGAGCGACTATTGACCTTCCAGCCGCACTGCTTTCCGTCTCTTGGCTTCTATCATGCACCTGACTACGGATTTCCTCGCCTTTATCGAAGGCGTCGGCGGCCCCGAGCTGATGATGATCATGTTCATCGTGCTGCTCCTGTTCGGCGGTCAAAAGCTCCCGGAGTTTGCCCGCGGACTGGGCAAGACCATGCGCGAATTCAAGAAGGCCGCCGGCAACGTGGAGGACGAATTCAAGCGCGCCATGGACGAGGTCGAGGAAAAGCCCAAGGCCGCCAAGCCGACCGCCCTCCCCGCGGCCACGCCTCCCGCCGAGCGTCCGCCCGAAAAGGACTGACGTCATGACCGGGTCCGATCCGCAGGCGCCGTTGCCGCCGGACGAACCGGTCGAATACCCGATCACCTGGGAACTGGATCTGCATACCTTCCAGCCCCGCGATTTGCCCGAGCTGCTTCCCGCCTGGCTGGAAGCCTGCGTGGACCGCGGTTTTCGCGAAGTGCGGATCATCCACGGCAAGGGCACCGGCACCTTGCGCACGACGGTTCACGCCATGTTGCAGCGCTCGCCCTGGGTCGTCGGCTTGCGCGCCGGCGACGAGCACACCGGCGGTTGGGGCGCCACGCTCGTCACCCTCACTTCCAAGCCGTGAAAGCCTTCCGTCTCTTTTGTCTTCTGGGCGCGGGATTCTGCGCCTTTGCCTCGACCCGTGCCGCGAGCCCGGCCCCCATCGTCATCCTGATCTCCATCGACGGCGGCCGTTGGGACTACCTGCAGAAATACGCTCCGCCCACCCTCAACGCCCTGGCCGCCCACGGCGTTCGCGCCGAGCGCATGGTGCCCTGTTTCCCGTCCTCAACCTTTCCGAATCACTACACCCTCGTCACGGGCCTGCGCCCCGAGCACCACGGTATCGTCAGCAATGCGATGTATGACCCGGCCTTGGACGCGGAGTTTGCCATCGGTGAACATCCCGCGGCGCGTGAGCGCCGCTGGTGGGGCGGCGAACCGGTTTGGGTTACCGCCGCCAAGCAAGGGGTGCCGACCGCCACCCTGTTCTGGCCGGGTAGCGAAGCCGAAATCAATGGCGGCCGGCCGGAGCGCTGGAAACGCTACGACGGGAGTTGGACGAGTGACCAACGCACCGACCAGGTGCTCCAGTGGCTGCAGCTGTCCGAGCCCAAGCGACCGCGACTGATCACCCTTTACTTCGACATCGTGGATGGCGCCGGCCACGCCTACGGTCCTGATTCGTCCCAAACTCGCGAGGCCGTGCTGGTCGTCGATCAGGCAATTGGGCGACTTGTCGCCGGTGTCAGCGCACTCGGGCTCGCGGAGCAGGTGAACTACGTGGTCGTCGCGGACCATGGCATGACTGACGTCAACGCCGCCCGTCGCATCGCACTCGACGACTTCGTCGACCCGCAATCCGTGCAGATCGATTTTTCCGGCTATTTAGTGGGGCTGCGCCCCCGCGACGGCGATGTCGAAAGGCTTTTCCAAAAATTCGCCGGCCCGCATCCGCATTTTCAGGCGTGGAAGCGCGAAGAAATCCCCGCCGGCCTGCACTACCGCAATCACCTGCGCATTCCACCGCTCGTGCTCGTCCCGGATCCGGGGTGGTTGGTACTGACGCAGGACAAAATCACCGCGCAAGACCGCGACGGATGGACCAAGGGCGGAGCGCACGGTTACGATCCCTCCGATCCCGACATGAGCGCGCTGTTTGTCGCGGCCGGACCCGCCTTCCGGTCGGGTTTGGTCGTGGCACCGTTTGAAAACATCCACGTCTACGACATGCTCTGCACCCTGATCGGCGTGCAACCCGCACCCAACGACGGCGATCATCGCCTCGCCTTCCAGATATTGCGACCTTGATCCCGGCACTGCGCCCGCTCATCACGCGCATTCACCGCTCCTCACTTGGAGCGGTTTTTTGTAACTTTACCGACCTCCACTGCGTTTTAAGGGCGACTCAAATTCAAACCATGTCTGCCATGAAACTCATCAAAATTCTCGAACTCTCCGCCTGTGCCGGCATCGCCGCGTTTGGCGTCGCCGCCTTTCTCGGCGCTCATGCGTCGGAGACGATCGCCATCGCCACGATTCCCTTCGTGCGCGCCGGCTTCGTCCGCGACTACAGCCCGCGGGGCTCGCGCTGGGAACCCAGCCGCACCGCCCGCTTCCCGAGCGCGCGCCGCCACGTTCGCGCCACCCACAAACTCGCCGCCTGAGCACCTCGTCCCGCCGCGCCATGCCGATGCACGAGGTCGACTACCGGATCCACGGCGACGACATGCAGTTCGTCGAGATCACCCTTGATCCCGAGGAAGCGGTCGTCGCCGAGGCCGGTGGCATGATGTATATGGATGAAGCCATCGCCATGGAGACGATCTTTGGCGACGGCTCGGCCGAGAACCGCGGCCTCATGGGCTCGCTGCTCGGCGCAGGCAAACGCCTGCTTACCGACGAGTCGCTGTTCATGACGGTGTTTCAAAACCGCGGCACCGGCAAACGCGCGGTCGCGTTCGGCGCCCCCTATCCCGGCAAGATCGTGCCCGTGCATCTCACGGAATGCGGCGGTGAGTTGATCGCCCAGAAGGACTCCTTCCTGTGCGCCGCGAAAGGCGTGAGCATCGGCATCGCCTTTCAACGCCGGCTTGGAGCCGGCCTGTTTGGCGGCGAAGGGTTCATCATGCAACGCCTGACCGGCGATGGTCTGGCTTTCGTCCATGCCGGCGGCACCCTGCACGAGCGCACGCTCGCCCCGGGGGAGACGCTGCGGGTCGACACCGGCTGCATCGTGGCCTTCGAGCGCAGCGTCGACTACGACATCCAACTGGTCGGCGGCATCAAGACGGCGCTGTTCGGCGGCGAAGGCCTGTTCTTCGCCACTCTGCGTGGTCCGGGCCGGATCTGGCTGCAATCGCTGCCATTTTCCCGTCTGGCGGGCCGCATCGTGGCCGCCGCCCCGCAAACCGGCCGCGGCGGCAAGGGTGAGGGCTCTGTGCTAGGCGGGCGCGGCCGGGTGATCGACGGCGACCACCGCTGAACCGCGCGGGCCGACCGCCGGTCATTCCTCGATTGTGTCGCCGGGGTTTTCCGTCCACCGTCGGGCGATGAAAACTTCCCTGACCTACGGGTTTATCATGGCGCTCGGAACCTCACTGGTGAGTCTGGGCTTTTTCTTCGGCGGATTTCACGAAACCCCGAAGGGCCTGCAAACGGCCAATAACCTCAGCATGTTGCTGAACTCGGCGATCGCCATCGTCTGCATCGTGCTCGCGATGCGCGAGAAGCGGGCGCTGTTCCCGGCCGACCAGGAATGGGGCTACGGTTCGGCCCTGGGCATGGCGATGCTCGTCAGCCTTTGGGGCACGCTGTTCTGCTGCGTCTACTCTTACGCCTACTTCACATTCATTGATCCGGGTATCTTCGACATCATGTATCAAGCCCAGGTCTTGAAGATGGAGGAGGCCGGCATGAGCGCTGCCGATATTGCCCAGGCCGAGCCCATGATGCGCAAATGGATGAATCCCGTCGTCACGACCATCGTCAGCTTCTTCGTGCTCCTCTTCTTCAATGCCGTCTTCTCGTTTATCGCGGCCATTTTCGTGAAGAATCGCCCGGCCGCGCCGGCCGCCTGACCCGTTTGGCGCCACGTTCAGCCAAAAAAAACGCGGGGCATTCGGCTCCGCGTTTTTTTGCGTCCTGGAGCTGACGATCAGCTCACATCGAGACGTCGCAGCCCGGGCACGGCCCGCGGTGCCTGCAGGCGGGCCTCGCGGCCCGGAATCTTGATCACCTCGGTCTCGCCGCCTTCAAAATTGTCGTCGGTGCGAAACTGCACGTTCGGCATCTCTTCCAACTTTTCGAACCGGGTCTTCAGGTCGGCCGGGAGCTTGGCCTTGTCCTCCTCCGTGTCGACCGGCCCGCTGAAGGTCACGTTGCCCTTCGCGTCGGTGGCAGTGAGGACGCGTTTGCCGTCTTTGGTCACGAGTTCGAGCGTCCCGGCCTCGTCCTTCAGTTCAATCGCGCTTCGACCGGTGTTGACCGAGACGAACACGGTGTCATCGGCATCGCGAATGGTGCGGACAACATGACGGGCGCCGCCTTCGCGGCCGACGTTCATCATCCACATCAAGTTGTCAGCCTCGCCCGCCGCCTTCGCGGAGGCCAGCCGGGGACCCGCCTTGCCGTGCCACTCGAAGCCCGGGCCGACCCGCTGCTCCAGCTTGATCACCTGGCGCTTCGGGACCTCGTGCTCGCGAAGGGTCACGGACGCCTTCTGCTCCTTGCCACCACGCACAAACGTCAGCGCCACCTTGTCGCCGGCCTTTTGGTTTCGCACGAGCACGGTGAGCTGGTCGATGTTCACCAGCACCTGGTCGTTGAACTTTAGCAGCACGTCATGTTCTTGGAGCACACCGGCGGCCGCGCTGTCGGGCACGACCAGGCCCACCGCCAGGCCGGTGCCGGTGGCGAGGCCCAGCTGGGCCTGGAGCGCGGGTCCGACCGGCTCGGTTTGGACACCGAGAAACGTGACTTTCTCGGTCTCCCCGGGGCCTTCACCGATGAATTCGAAATGCCGGGCCTCAGGGGTGCCAGCGGCATGAGGCGAGAGCATGATCACACGCTTCTCTTGTTTCACTTCTCGGGGAGCTTCGTCGGCCGAGCCGGCCGTGAGCGTGGATGCCACCACGGCGAAGCCGAGCAGCGGGATCAGGCGATATCGTTGGGTTTTCATGGGATTCATTGCAAAGTCAGATGCGTCAGACGGACCTCATCGCGCGGCACGCTCCATTTGATCGAGGCGTTGGATCGCGGGTCGCGCCACACCACGGTGTCGACATATGAGCGACTGACCCGGCGCGCCTTGCTGCCGTCCGCCAAGGTCACGACACCCTCGTCGCGGGCATCATAAAGGAGGTTTTGAGTGGCGACGGGCTTGAATTGTGATTCCGCCTTTGCCGGGGAGGGATTGGCTTCCTCGGCCACGGGAGGCGGCGTGACGCCCCGGGGCATCTGCCAGGCAAAAACCACGGCCACCGCCGCCGCCAGCGGCAGAGCAAGCCAAACAATCTGCGCGGGGCGGCGCGGCTGCAGCCGGGCGGCGATCCGCCCGTCCAGGGTGCGGCCCGGCAGGCGCGGCCGCAGGGCGGTGAGTTCCTTTTCCAAGATTTCCAGATCCTTATCCATGGCAGTCGGCGTTGGTCATTTGCTCGCGGAGCGCCGCGAGCGCGTAGCGGTAGCGGGACGCGGCGGTGTTGAGCGGGATATCCAGTTCGCGCGCGATTTCGTCGAAGGTGAGCTCGCCCCAGATCTTGAGCGTG